>DATMEE010000201.1:0-12244 GCA_035557035.1 Phycisphaerae bacterium | reverse complement strand
TGCCCCCCGACGGCGCCGGCCATTTCATTATCAAAATCGAGGCCTTCGCGGCGGCCGGCCGGCTTGAGTTCACAAAAGAGGACCTGGCCCGAGACAACAGGACCGACATCGAATCGCTCATCCGGGAAATGGCCACCCGCTCGCCCGATGACCTGGAAAATGAGGTTTATCGCGCCCTGCGATTCGACCTCTGTCGGCAATGTCACCGCCGGTATCTCGTCGAGCCTCTCGCGGCAATTCGGGAATTTCCCCCATCTTGATCCGGCAAATGGGGTATAATATCCTGATTGAGGGGTTCCCGGTGCGCCCCGCCGACCCTGCCTGGCGACGCCGACTTTCACTCCTGGTTCCTATGACCGACCATTCCAAGCCGCCGCCGCCTCAGAACGAGCGCGAGTCGCGCACCGCCGTCTGGCTGCGCGGCGTCGGCACCATCGTGCTTCTCCTTCTCGTTTTTACCGGCGCTATTGAAGTCTTCACCCGCACCGGCTGGATCGAGCCCCCCATCTCGGCCTTCCTGACCGACTTCAATCGTTTTGCGCTCTATATCGTCGCGGGGCTGGGCCTCGGAGGCCTTTTGGTCGGAATCGCCGCCCTGCTTCGTGTGCTGCGCGATCTGCACAACTCCTTCACCCGGATGGAGCGCTTCCAATACGAGCGGGTCGATGCGACGGCCGCCGCCGCCGATACAGAACGATCCGCGCGGCATGCGACTCCCGCAAAATCCGAAGCGATCGAGTCCGAAGCGGCCGCGCGCGCTGCGAATTGGAAGGAAATCGCATCGCTGCTGGCCGACATCCGGGACAACGCGCTTCTCTCCGAAGACGACCGAAACCGGAAGCGCGTCCGCGTCGCCAATGAAGAGATCGCGGCGGCCGCGGATCGGGTTCAAGTGCTGATGGGCGAAGGTGATTATGCGCAGGCGCGCGAGCTTGCGGCGCAAATCGATCGCCGACATCCCAATGACGCTCGGGCCGCGACCTTGATCGCACAGGTCGAGAAATCACGCGAGAGCCACGAATCAGAGGACGTTCGCAACACCACCCGCGAAGTCGAGGACTTGATGAGCATCTCGGCCTGGGGTCGCGCCCGCGAATTGGCCCAGAACCTCCAGCAGCGCCACCCCGACTCGCCCGATGCCCGCCAGCTCCTGCTCCGCATCGAGCGCGACCATCGCGTTTTCGACGACGAGCAGAAGCGACGCATGAGCGCCGAAGTGCAGCGCTTTGTCAGCCGCAAGCGCTGGGAAGAGGCCCTCGCCGTAGCCCGCACCTTTATCGAGCGGTTCCCCGGCTCCGAGGAATCGGAATCCCTCCGCATGCAGATGCCCACCCTCGAAACCAACGCAGAGATCGAGCTTCGCCAGCGGCTGGAGTCCCAATTCATGGACCTCGTCCGTCACGGCCGTTACCTCGAAGCGCTCGATCTGGCCCGACGGGTCATCGACCAGTTTCCCGATTCACCCCAGTCCGAAGTTCTCCGCTCGCAGCTTGAGCGCCTCGAAGAGCTCGCCGAAAACCCCGAAGCGACTCCGGCACGCGTCAGAATCGATTAATTGCATAAGCCGATTGCCCGCCGCGGCGCAGTGCAAGCTTCGTTATAATGCCAACCCATGAGCAGGGAAGCTCCCGCGCCAAGTGCATCAATCCGATATGAACGAATCGGCTTCGTCTCCACAAGCCGCGCCGATGCCGGAATTTACGAGCCGATCATCGAGGCGTTTGCGATGCGGATGCCGGACCGGCGACTCTTCCTGTTTGCCGGAGGCACGCACACGGCCGCGTCTTTCGGCCGAACGCTCGATTCGCTTCCGCGAGCGGACAATCTGAGCATCATTCCGGTGCCTCATCACTTGGACGGCGATGGCCCGACCGACGTGGCCGCGTCCGTGGGTCGCGCGACCGAAGGATTTTCGCTTGCGTTCGCCGAGCACCGGCCCGATCTGCTCTTCGTGCTCGGGGACCGCACGGAGATGCTCGCCGCCGCGCACACCGCGACCATTCACCGCATCCCCCTGGCGCATATTCACGGCGGCGAATCTACCGCAGGCGCGTACGATGACGCCTGCCGGCATGCGATCACCAAACTTTCGCACGTTCACTTCGTCGTCCTCCCCGAATACGGCGAACGGGTGCGGGCGATGAATGAGGAAGCGTGGCGGGTTCACACGGTCGGCGCGCCGGCGCTGGATCGCCTCCGCGACTTCGAGCCCGAGTCGGTGATCGAACTTTCCATCGCGATCGATCTCGATCTTTCGCGGCCGACCATCGTGGTCATTTTTCATCCGGAAACGCTGGCGACGATCCCTCCCGGAGGTCAAATCGCCGCGCTCCTGCACAGTCTCGAATCCTTCGCCGTCAACATGCTTTTCCTCGGATCCAACTCCGACGTCGGACACGAGTCGATCCGTTCGGCCATGGCCGCGTTCGTCGGGCAACGACCGGATCGCCGGCTCATTCCGTCGCTGCCGCCGCGGCGCTTCTGGAGCTGCCTCGCGCACGCCGCCGCGCTAGTTGGGAACTCCAGCGCGGGGATTATTGAGGCAGCAAGCTTCGGGCTGCCGGTCGTGAACATCGGAGACCGGCAGAAAGGGCGCGTTCGTCCCGGCAACGTGATTGATATCGGTTTCGACGAAGGCGCAATTCGGGGCGCGATCGAGCGGGCACTGTCGACGGAATTCACCGCCAAGGCGGCGATTGTCGAAAATCCTTACGGCGACCAGCGCGCCGCCGGCCGGATAGCGGACGTTATGGAAAAGCTTCCGCCCGCAACAGACCTTCTTCGAAAGCTCGACGCCAAAAAACCTCCCTAGCGCGTGAGGCTCGGACTTTTTTTCCGTCATTACTCTACTGGGATCGACCGACGCCAGGGAGAGTGCCGCATCGCGCCGCGCCCGCGGTGCGATGGGCAGCCAGTTGGTGATCCGTAGAATTTGACGGCGAGAACATCAACAGAAATCCCCGACCGGCCCCACCGCCCGCCTTAAAGGACTGAAACTTCTGACCCGAACACTACACCATCCAGAAGACTTCGCGCGTCAGGCCCCTCAACCGGCTGCGGAGAATCTGCTGCCGCGCGTGTATGACGAGCTGCACGCCCTGGCGCGGCGCTATCTTTTCCGCGAGCGCGCCGACCACACGCTCCAGCCGACCGCCTTGATTCATGAGGCCTACCTTCGGCTGGCCAAATCCGATCAGTCGGTCTGGAAGAGCGAATCGCACTTTGTGCTCATTGCCGCGCGGGCGATGCGGCAGGTGCTGGTCAACCATGCAATCCGCCGCCAGGCGCAAAAGCGCGGTGGGGACTGGCGGGAAATCGCGCTGGACGACGCGGTCGACCTGTTCGAGAAGCGTTCCTTCGATCTCGTCGCCCTCGACGAGGCCCTCGCCCGCCTCGCCGAGATCGATCCCCGGCAGGCCGCGATCGTCGAGCTGCGCTTCTTCGGCAGCCTGGACGCCCAGGCGGCGGCCGATGCCCTCAATATGTCACTGCGGACGCTCGAGCGAGAATGGACGGTCGCCCGGGCCTGGCTGCGCCGCGAGTTGGAACTCAAATAGGCCCCCGAGAGTCCTCCCACGGCCACAGCGCTGTGCATGGCCGAGAGTAATTAATGTCTTTGACGCGCTGGCGAAAAACCAAGGACCTGTTTCTCGTCGCCGCCGAGCTCGACCCCACGCACAGATCGGACTATCTCGATACTGCCTGCGCTGAAGACCCGGCCCTCCGCGCCGAGGTGGAATCGCTGCTGGCCCATCACGAAACAGATTCGCCGATCGAACCCCCCGGCATGGGGCCTGTTGCTCACGCCTTCACCATGGCCGAGACGCAGTCGCGCGTCGGCCGGCGCGCGGGCGCCTATGAGCTTCTCCGCCTGCTCGGCGCGGGCGGCATGGGGCACGTCTATCTCGCCCAGCGAGCCGACGGCCAGTTCGAGAAGCAGGTCGCCGTCAAGGTCATTCGCTGCTCCCTGCAGGACGACGAAGTGCTTCGACGATTTCGGATCGAGCAGAAAACGCTCGCCTCGCTCGAACATCCGAACATCGCGCGGCTCATCGATGGCGGCATGACCGAGGACGGACTCTCGTACCTCGTCATGGAATACATCGAGGGAGCGCCGATCGACCAGCATTGCAGGCGAGAAAACCTGTCCCTCGAAAAACGCCTCCAGCTTTTTCGCCTGGTCTGCGACGCCGTGCATTTCGCCCACCAGCATCTGGTCGTGCATCGCGACCTCAAGCCGGCGAATATCCTGGTGACGCCGGCAGGCCAGCCCAAGCTGCTCGACTTCGGCATCGCCAAGCTGCTCGATGAGGATACCGCGGGCGCTTCGGCCGGCGCGCTTACGGTCCCTTTTCTTACGCCCGAGTACGCCAGTCCGGAGCAGATTCGCGGTGAGCCGATCACCACGGCGAGCGACATCTATTCGCTCGGCGTTGTTCTTTACGAGCTGCTGACCGATACGAAACCCTATCGGCTCCATGCCGCTTCGCAGTCGGAGCTGACCCGTCAAATCTGCGATGTTGTCCCCGACAAGCCCAGCACCGTGATTCAATCTTCGCAGCGATTGCCCTCGGAGAAAACCCAGGTCTCCGGCGACTCCTCGCCATTGAGTGCCGTCAGTAGGACACGGCGCCGCAAGCTGGCCGGCGATCTCGACAACATCTGCCTGATGGCGCTTCGAAAAGAGCCGCAGCGCCGGTACGGCTCTGTCGAGCAATTCTCGGAAGACATCCGCCGCCATCTTTCGGGCCTGCCGGTCATCGCCCGACGCGACACGTTCACCTATCGAGCGGGAAAGTTCATTCGACGCAACAAGGCCGCTGTCGTGGCCGCGACGCTGTTTGTGCTCGCCCTGTTCGGCGGCGTCGTCGGAACCAGCGCCGCGCTGGTATACGTCCGGCAGGCCGAAAAAACCACCGATCTGATGAACGATTTTCTCCGACGAATGCTGGCCGAAGCGGACGTCGATAACGTCGGGCGCGACTTAACCGTTCGCGAAATGCTCGATCGGGCCAGCGGGCGCGTCGGCCACGATTTCGAGGATCATCCCGACGTCGAAGCCGGCTTGCGATCGGCCATCGGCAACGCCTATCTCAGCCTGGGTCTTCCCGACGCCGAACCTCATCTTCGCGCCGCGTATGAGACTAGAAAGCGACTCCACGGCGACCTTCACCCGGACGTTGCCGAGAGCCTGCACAATCTCGCCGTGCTCGCGTACACCAAGGGCAATCTCGAAGAGGCGGAAGGTCTGGTGCGCGAGGCGCTGGAAATTCAGCGAAAACTGACTGGTGAAATCGACGAAGCTTACGCCGCCATGCTCGATGATCTGGCCGTCTTTCTTCGCACGCGCGGGGATTTTGACGCTGCCGAGCCTGTCTATCGGCGGGCCTTGGCATTGAACCGGCACCTGTTTGGACCGTCGCACGTGAACACCGCGCAGACCCTCAACAATTACGCGGTATTTCTCAAGCTAAAGGGCGATCTGGACGCCGCCGAGCAAATGTATCGCAAGGCCGTGGAGATTCGACGAGCCGATCAGGCCGACCACCACGGACTGGCGACGTCGCTGAGCAATCTTGCCGTGCTGCTTCAGGCGAAGGGGGATTACGGCGGCGCGGAGCCCCTGTATCGCGAAGCGCTGGCATTGCAGATCTCGCTCCTGGGCGACGATCACCCCGCCCTCGCGATTACGCGAAACAATCTCGCCATGCACCTTCTGGGCACGGCGAAGTTCGACGAGGCCGCGGAACTCTTGCAAAAGGCGTTGGAGACAACGCGACGGCACCGGGGTGAGCACCACCCTCAATATGCCACGGTCCTTTTCAACCTCGGCACGCTTTCGCTCCAGCTCGGCCGCTTTGAGGAGACTGAGCCGCTCTATCGGCAGGCCTACGAAACTCGACTGAAGGCGTTCGGCAGGAACCATACCGACGTGGCCACGAGCCTCGCCGGACTGGGGGTGCTGGACCTCGAACGGGGAAATGAGTCCGATGCGGGACGGCGGTTGCGCGAATCGCTTGCCATCCGTCGCGGGCTCTTTCCGAAGGGTCATGCAATCATTGCCCAGAGCCTCGACGCACTCGCGCGGCTGGCGCTTGCATCGGCCGACCCTGCCAGCGCCGAGGCCTATGCCGGCGAAGCGCTCGATATTCGCCGGCGGTATCTTCATAAGGGCCATCCGGATATTGCCACCAGCATGGCACGTCTCGCCGCCGTGCGGCGCGTTCAAAATCGTTGCGACGAGGCCGCAGTGCTCGCCCGCGACGCCCTCGAACTCCAACGAACCGGCCTGGGCCGCGATAATCCGGCCGTCGCGCAGACCCTGTCGCTGCTGGCGGAAATCTCGCGCGATCAAAGCAACCCGAAGAAAGCGCGGGAGTACGTGAAGGAGGCGAATCGAGTAATCCGGGCGTCGCTCTCCGACACACACCCGGAAGTGCGGCGAATCAAACACCTCGGCGATTCGATCGCGCCAGACCGTGTCCAAGCGGAGACCGACATGGATCACTAATCACGTCTTCCTACTCAATGTCCGAAAATCCAAGCCGCCAACGACGCGACCTATGGAATTGATTCGTCGCCTCTGCTATCTTGCGTCACCATCCTTGGGACGTCGTCGTCCCATGACCGGAGCCAGAATATGCCCAAAGTCCGCGGCCTGTTTCGAGTCTGGCCGTTCATCATCCCGCTCGCGCTCGGTTGCGAAGCGATTGACGTGTGGCGCCCACCGGCCCCGACCGACGATCAATACAACAAGGGGCTAATTGTCTTCTATCCCGGCTCGGCCAACCTGCACATGGAGGGCATCGGCTTCTTCACCGCGTTTCAGGAAGCCGGGCTGGAACTTGCGATGGAAGAAAGGCAGTGGTCGGCCTATCTGGAACATTTCATTACGCCGGCCGAGATCATCCAACCCAAGATTACGGCCAATGCCCGCGCGGAGGCGGATCGGCTGGCCGCCTACATCCGCACACATCCGGGCTGTCCGGTGACGCTGATCAGCTATTCGGGCGGAGCCGTGTTCATCATTCAAGTCGCGGGGCTGATGCCCGATGACGCGCACGTCGATCGTGTCATCATCATGAGCGGCGGCATTTCGAAGACCACGGATTTGACGGCGGCACTGGAAAAAACGACGCAGGGGATCATCAACTACTGGTCTCCGAAGGAGATCGGGCCCACGTACGTGTCGTCGCTGCTGGGCCTTGCGGACAACACGCACCTTCCTCCGGCCAGCACGTTCGGCTTCGACCAGGTCCACCCAAATCTAATACAGGTCTCCTGGTCGCCGGACATGTCGGAGTTCGGCAACAACGGCGAGCACCTCGACTACATCGTTAATATTCCGTGGCTGAAGCAGTACGTGGTTCCGTGGGTCATTGTCGAGAAGCCCGAGGCGGGATAAAACGCCCCATGTACGTCGCGGCGCCGGAGTGCCGACGGAAGCAATCGGCGACCATGCAACTTCACTTCGTCACGTGGTCAATCGCCAGATCACAAAATTACCAAATCGCCAAATTGATTCTTTCAATCCGCCAGCTTAAACGGGGAGAAATTCGTATCCACGTCATAGTAGTCCTCGTTCTCGGCCCGCTTCAGCCAGCCGACGATCGCGTAGGTAAGCGGCGTGAACACCACCTCCACCGCCACCTTGAACAGCCACTGCGAAATGATGACCTTCACCATCGTGCTGGCGCTCCACACGCCGAGCAGGGCGATCGGATAAAACAGCGCGCTATCGACAAGCTGCCCGACCATCGTCGAACCGATCGTCCGCGTCCATAGAAACCGCCCACGGGTGAGCACCTTCATTTTCGCCATCACGTATGAATTGGCTAAATCGCCTGCCCAAAAGCCGATGATCGATCCGACCGCGATCCGCCACGCGCCGCCGAACACGGTTATCAGCGCCGGCTGAAGCACCTGGTTGTAGGGCTCCATCGGGTCCGCCGGGAATCGAATCACCAATTGACCCATGATCGTCGCGAAGGCCATCGCGCCGAATCCGGCCCAGATGACCCGCCGGGTCCGGGCGTAGCCGTAAACCTCGGTGAGGACGTCGCCAAAGATGTAACTGATCGGGAAAAAAATATTCCCGGCACAAAACGTGATGCCATAGATCAGGCATGTCTTGCCGGGACCGATCAGGTTCGAACACAACAGAACGGCCACGAAGCCCGCCATAACAAGATCGTAATACTTGTAGTGGCGACGACTTTTGCTCTGCGAAGCGAAATCCAACGTGCCGGAAATCTCGGTCATGCGAGCAACGAGAACGGCAAAGCCGGAAAATGTCAAAAAAAGTACCGGCTATTTTTTGCGGACGGTCGGAAAACCGCTTGACAGATTCTCTCGTAGGGCCGATTAAGAAACCTGATGATTGCCGCTCGATCCATGCTGCGAAAAAGAGGTGACTCGACACCAAGGGTTTGCGATTGACGCCTGAGACCGTTCCAGACGACGTCAAGACATTCATCGCAGCGCACGTGCGCTCCGTGATGGCGCTGGAACTCTTGCTGCTCCTGCACGCCGATGCGGCGCGCGAGTGGACCGCCGAGGAGCTGAATCGCGAGCTACGCGCCTCGATCGAATGGGTCGATCGCCTGCTGCAGGAGTTCGCAAAAAGTGGATTGGTGACGGCCAATCCAACGTCCGCCGGTCGATTTCGATACGCAGAGCAACCTGAAATGGACGGGGCGATGGGCTGGCTGGCGAAGGCCTACCCCGAACTGCGATTCTCCATCAGCCAGGTCATTTTTTCGGCGCCCAGTTCACCGATTCAGAGTTTTGCCGACGCCTTCAAGCTGCGAAAGGACAAGACCGATGGCTGAAGCCGTTTATGTTTCCTGCGCGCTGGCGAGCCTCGTTTGCGCCATACTCCTGCTGCGAGGCTACAACCGAAGCAAGGCCCGGCTGCTGCTCTGGAGCAGCCTGTGTTTTGTGGGACTCACAATCAACAATGGCCTTCTGCTCTTCGACAAAGTCCTCTATCCGGAAATGAACTTGTCGCTCTGGCGAAGCGGGGCCGCACTCGCCGGATTGCTGATCCTCCTGTACGGCCTGGTGTGGGAAGCGGAACAGAAATAAGGGCAATTTTGTGCATAGGTTCATACTGGGCGCCGACGTCATGGCCTGCTGCGTCATCGGGTTGTTCTTTCTGCGCTTCTGGCGGCGCACGAGAGATCGATTGTTCTTTTATTTCTCCATGGCCTTCTGGGTCCTGGGGTTCAATTGGTTCATGCTGGCTTTCGCGAACCAGGACGAGCCTCAGACGGCATTGTACGCGGTTCGGCTTGTTGCCTTCGGATTGATCATATTGGGAATCTGGGGCAAGAATCGGGAAAAGACCTAATTCGCGCCACGTCTTGATTCGCATCAGCCCTACTGCAAACGGGGGAAATCAATGTCGAGTGCAAATCCCGAGGACAGTTTCAGTCTCGCAAGATCGATCGAGATACTGCGAAACACGCCGCGCGTGCTCCGCGCGCTTCTGGACGGGCTGAGCGACAACTGGGTGACGAGTAATTACGGCGAGAAGACGTTCAGTCCTTTTGACGTGGTGGGCCATCTGATCCACGGGGAGAAAACGGACTGGATGCAGCGCATGCGATTGATTCTTGAATACGGTGAGTCGCGGCCTTTCGAACCATTCGATCGCTACGCCATGTATGAATCCAGCAGGGGCAAACAGATCGGCGAATTGTTGAGTGAATTTGAGAGCCTGCGTTCCGCGAATTTGATGACTCTCAACGACCTGAATCTCACGCCTACCCAAATGAATCTATCAGGGCTTCATCCAGCCCTTGGCCGCGTCACGCTCGGCCAGCTGATCGCGACGTGGGTTGTACATGACCTGAATCACATTCATCAGATTGCCAAGTGCATGGCGTATCGATACCGGGACTTTGTTGGCCCGTGGAAGGCATACTTGTCGATTCTTCCGCAAGACGAATAATCCACGAGGACAGTCCATTCGATGCACAATGGACCACCCTACGCCCGAGACTCGCGTCGGCTATGATAGCGCGACATGAAACCGCGGGAGTTGATCAATCTGGGATTCGAAGAAGGGCCGGTGATCGGGGCCATTCTAAAGGGCTGCGAGGCGGCGAGTGCCGCCGGCTTGTCCATCGAAGACGTGCGCGACCAGGTTCGGCGGCTGCGCGAAGCGCCCGAGTCGTTTCAAACGCACCCCTACTTCAAGGAGGCCGCCGACATCCTGTGCCGGCCGACCGTCACTCGGTATGACCTGCGCAGCGCTGCCGCTGCCCGCCACCTCTTCGGCATCTGGGGCGAGCATCAAATAGATACCGGCGCCATCGACCAGATGGCCAATGCCATGCGCCTCCCCATCTCCGTTGGCGGCGCTCTCATGCCGGACGCTCATATCGGCTACGGCCTGCCCATCGGCGGCGTGCTGGCGACGCAGGGTGCGGTCATCCCCTACGCCGTCGGCGTCGACATCGCCTGCCGCATGATGCTCAGCGTCCTGCCGATCGAGGTGAAGCCCGGCCTTCCCGACCCGATCGACAAGAGTGAGAGCGAATTGATCCGCGTCATCGAGCGCAACACGCGTTTCGGCGCCGGCGCCGAGTTCAAAGGCAGCGATCTGCGCGACGATCCGGTCATGGACGAGGACTGGTCCATCACCGGCGTAACCCAGGCCATGAAGCCCACGGCCCGCGGTCAGCTCGGCACCAGCGGCGGCGGCAACCATTTCGTCGATGTCGGTGAAATCGAATTTCTCACGGAATTCCACGGCGTGCCGGCCGGGCGCTACGTGGCGATGTTGAGTCACTCCGGCTCCCGCGGACCGGGTGCCCGCACCTGCGAATACTACTCAAAGCTGGCGATGTCGCTGCACCCCGATCTGCCGCCGGAATTGAAGCGGTTGGCGTGGCTGGACCTCGACAAGCCACAGGGGCAGGAATACTGGGCGGCGATGGAGCTGATGGGCCGCTTCGCCTCGGCCAATCATCATTGCATCCACGCGACGATTCTTCGAGACATGAAGTTGACACCACTGCTGCAGGTCGAGAATCATCACAACTTCGCCTGGAAGGAAATGCACGGCGGCCGCGAGGTCATCGTCCATCGCAAGGGGGCGACGCCCGCGGGCAAGGGCGCGATCGGCTTCATCCCCGGCTCCATGGCCGCTCCGGGCTTTCTGGTCGAGGGCAAGGGAGAGCCTTCCAGTTTCGACTCGGCGGCGCACGGCGCGGGCCGGCAATTCTCTCGCAAGAAGGCGAAGGAAACCTTTCGCTGGAATCCGGTGCGAAAGGAACTGACGGCGAAGCGTGTCAAGATGGTGTCAGCAGGACTCGATGAAGTGCCCGGCGCCTACAAACCAATCGAGGAGGTGATGGAGGCGCAAAAAGATCTCGTTCACATCCGCGCCAGGTTCGAGCCGCGCATCGTCAAAATGGCGGCGGACGGGTTCGTGGAAGACTGAACACCTCCATCAGTGAACGCAAGTCTTTCGGCGTTCCAAAGTAGCTAACAGATTTGTTAGGTGAAATTTCACATCAAAAAACTCCGGAGTCGTGAGAAATTCGCTGCGTTCCAGCGAATACAGTGAGCAACGTCACTCAAAGCTGGTTGAATTATCGCCTGACAGGGCATCGCGCGCGTTGTGGACCCCCCAAAGCCCACTCATGGGTGTGTTGGAACACTGAATTAAGGACTTAACAAGATGACCGCAGAGCATTCCCGTCGTCTAGACCCCCGCGAAATTCCCAAGCGACTATCCGAAATTCGGATTGAGATCGTGGAGCGGCCCCTGCGCGACACGGCCATCCGCCAGATTCTGCCGGATGCCGCGGAGTTTAACGCCGCCTTCGGCGTCGGCGGCCGAAATGACCAGGTCAGCACGATCGATGCCGCGGGCGTTGCACTGGCGGCGATACAGGGATTGTATCACCTCATCCAGGACGCCCATCGGGAGATCGTCGAGCAGAAAGTTCAGATTGACGAGTTGACCCGCCGGGTGTCGGATCCAGCACGACCAATCAATCCCGGTGGATTCGACGCTTTTCGGAGAACCGCGCGACCCGTTTAGTCGCAGTGCAGGCGTATAGCGCCATCGGTTCGTCTCGCCTGCCCGGGAGCCCCTTCATCCAGGCATGAGTGTCTCTGTCAAATTGGTGCTACCGGCGCCGTTCGCATGGGCCGCATTGCCGGGGGGCGACGTTGGAGCGGCGACTTTTGACAACCAAAGGAACACGCCGCCCTTCTGATCGGGGTC
>DATMEE010000200.1:0-11467 GCA_035557035.1 Phycisphaerae bacterium | reverse complement strand
TTCTCGAACCGCACATCGCCTCGGCAACACGTCATAACCCATTGAACGAACGTGCGGCTTGGGAATATGGCGGTACACGAACAGCAGTTTTTCAATTGGGACGAGCGGCCCACGCGCGGCACGCCCGCTCCAACGCCTGATGTGCCCACCGATACAGCCGTGGCACCCCAGGCACCCCCTGAACTCGCTCAACTCAAGGCGCCGTCGTTCGACGATGTGCCCATCGCCTCACCACTATCGGCGGCCATCGAGCATGGCGTCTTCGGTTTGACGACCGAAGGAGCGTATGCCCCCAATGAGGAAGATGTCCGGGCGATCACCGTGGAGCAGGCCACCGAATTGATGGCGACACTCGTCGAATTGCAATCGGTCGAAGATGCCCTGCGAACCGGCGAAGATCCGCGCACGGGAAAGGTGCCCCGGACCGACAACGCCCGCTTGAAACTACGCGAATACCTGGAACGCGAAGCGCCGCTACTGGCGACGGCGTATGGTGACGTGCTCGCGGCATTCGCGAACGGCTTTGGGGACGAGGCGGCGCGGGCACTGGACCTGTGGGTGCGGAGGACGCTGGCCGATTGCACCATCGAACCGCGCGGGCGTTATGACCCCGGACATCCGTGGCATTACTATCACGAGGGAGATGCGGCGCCACCGATTGCGGTCGACGACATCGAGCCGGACCTGGACGCGGGCCGATTCATCGAGAGGGACCTGCCCAAGAATCGGGCCAAGCGTACGGCCCGTGTGGGGGCGATGTTGGCGGAGGAGCGTCAGCGCGTCGAGGAAGACCGCCGGCGGTATCAGGAGATCGTCGAACGAGGGGCGGAGGCACTGTCACGGTACGACCGCGAGATTGCTCACTCCAGCGACGAGATGGCGCGGGCCACGGCCCTGTCGCTCAAGTACAACCATTTGCGATGGGGCATGGGCCGCGTGGCATGGCTGGAATCCCAGCTCGGCATCCGTGCAGGAGAAAGTTTTTTGAGTAGCGATTGCGGGCGTGATAGAAATGAGCCGTGACGAGATTCTCCACGACCGGACGACATCGATCCAAACTTCGGCGGCATTCCGTGAGACGGTCTCGTCACACTACGCGACGACGGAGGGGTCGGCGTGAAAAGCCCGCCATCGTCTATCGAAACCGGGAAACCCTGCTTTCACGAGGTGAGGCCGCCTTCTTCGGTCCATTGACCCGTGCCGTCGCCGGTCGATTTCTGATCATGTGCAAGGTGCGGCTGGCGGACATCATTACCTGTTCCGAAACCGCGTGGCGTCGGGGAATGGGGTCGGCCATCTCCCAGAAACATCTCGACTTTGTCCTCTGTGACCTGCGTTCAACACGGTTCGTGCTGGCCATCGAACTGGATGACCGCTCGCACGAGCAGTCACATCGCCGCAAACGCGACCTCTTTGTGAATCAGGTGCTGGCCCAGGCCGGCATTCGATTGGTTCGGTTTCGGGCGTCTGCCCGCTATTCGGTGGAGTCCATCCGCGAACGCATCCTGAATGAAATCGGGCGTGACGGGCCGGTGCGGGACGCACCGGCTTGGCCTGCCACACGCCGTCTCCAAGTCTTCTAGCAAAACAAATATCTGCACCTGATTGTCGAATCCGCTGGAGCCCTCCGACTCGGGACCGATCCGGCAGGTTACGGGGGGAACGGGGCCGGCGGAGTGCCCGCCGCACATCGGCCGTCCTCGTCGGGGACCCCCGCTAGCGAGCCCCAACGACGATGGCCGAATACGGCAGGAGCAGAGCGGCGGAGTTCTTCACGAAGCCTCGTGCTACACCGTGCCTGAGAGATGCCATAACGGTGTCATCAGGTGGAGCATTGGGACCTTGGCGTGAAAAGGTTAGGAGATAATGCCATGCCAAAGAACGACGCCAACAGACCGGTACACGAGATTCGGTACGGAAGCGTGAAGGTGGTCATTTGGAAGAACGAAACGTCCAACGGCCACATGCACAACGTCACCGTCGCACGCATCTACAAGGATGGCGACGAGTGGAAGGAATCGAACGGCTTCGGCCGGGATGATGTTCTCGTCCTCGCCGCAGCCCTCGAAGACGCGTTCAAGTGGATTCACGCCCAGAAGGCTGCGTAGGTTTTCAGGGCGAGCTACCAATTGGGTTCAACCATCAACGTTTGACTCGTCAGGGTTCCTGCTCCACCTGAACCCTCGTTACCCATCGTGCCGGCGTCGGCACTTTCTCGCCATTCACGAAATTGAACGGATGCCATCCAACAGGCACCCAAAGGCGTGGATGTTGTTGGGATTCGATGCGGTGCCAGTTGGGTAAAGAAAATGAGAAGCGACGCAGTTCTACGCGGTGTCGGCGCCGAGGCCGTGGTCCTGCCACACGCGATAGACCAGCATGTGATTCACGCCCAGGGCCTCGGCCAACGTGCGGGTGCTCCACGGGGTGCCGCGACCTGCCCGCCGCCTGGTCATTCGAAGAATCTTCTCCGTCAATCGTTCGCGGACACGAGGCCTTCGACCCGAGCGGGGAGCCTCGTTGGCGATGCCATCCAGCCGTCCTGATGCGAAGCGGGCACGCCAGCGGCCCACGGTTTGCTCGTCGGTGCCGAGTTCGCCGGCAATCTGTTTGTTGTTAAGGCCATCGGCCGCCAGCAGCACAATCCTAGCACGCTGTGCCAACCGTCCACCGGCATCGCTCCAACGGGTCAGGGTCGAACGCTCGGTTCTATTCAATGAAATGGTGATTGCCGTTCGCATTATTCCATACTGCCTGTGAAAAATCGTTTCGGCAACTCTTGCATAATGTATTAAATATATGTTACGGTCAGGGTGCAGTTCAAAGGGGGATGCGAATTTGTCCCAATATGACGATTCGGCATTTACCCCGCAGCGTTGGCCGGCGAAACGGCTACTTTTATTAGCGGAGAACAATGGAATCCCAATGCACGAATCGCACAACTTCGACCACCCACACGCCCCGAATCTACGTGGCGTCCCTATCCGACTACAACTCCGGGCGACTTCACGGCTGTTGGATTGACGCGAATCAACCGGCGGATGTCATCCGGCAGCAGATTGCGTCCATGCTTGGTCAATCGAAAGAGCCCCACGCCGAGGAATGGGCCATTCATAATCACGCGAACTTCGGCACGCTTCTACTTTCAGAGTCTGAAGACTTGGAGCGGCTCGCCGAGCTCGCAGCCCTTATGGAGGAGCATGGTCCGCTCTTCGCCGAGCTGGTGAGCCACTTTGGTGACACCTCCAATGTGGACGAGGCCCGCCGCTACATGGAGGAGGCCTACCGCGGTGCATACGACAGCCTGGCTGATTATGCATCCGATTTGGTTGACGATTGCTACAGCGACGTTCTCAAGAGCCTGCCAGACTTCATCCGCCATCACATTGATTACGACGGCATCGGCAATGACATGGAGATGGGCGGCGACTTCTTCACGGTCGCTTGCGATGGCAAGCTCCACGTCTTCGACGCCTTGATATGACGCACATCTCAATCCAATCGCCGGCGGCAACCTCGCCGCGGCGAAGCAAGGATTGTGCCGGCCCTATTGGCCGCTTCGCCGCTGCGCGGTCACACTCCTTGCAGTTCGCCGCTCGCATTTGCGACGCTCGTAGCTTTACTCCAAGCGGACGCGGGCTTCGCCCGCGGCCGTGTTTTGCCCTTGGGCCAACGGCTGCTGCTGGACCATTGGCTGAGGCGAGTCGAAAACCTGGAACAGCAAGGTATCCGCTTCCGTCTCGTGCGACCGAAGGGCTGGTAGCCGTGATGAACTGACTATTTTCGTTTTGCCGAGGTGGCTCGGTGCATGGCTGAGTGGGTAAGGTGAAAAGGAGCGACGCCAACCCTCGCTGCCTGTGTCGGCACGTTGGTGGATTCGGTGACAGCCGCAGCGACCTCCGACGCACAGCACTGCCTTGATTGTCTACGTACATCCGCGACGCTGCACCCGCACGCCGACGTGCAACACGTGTGACACCATTCCCGAAATGGCTCCTCTCATCGTGAAAAAAAGACGTTCAAACCGAAAGAAATTTCATTACACATCTTGCATAATGTGTGAAATATATGTTACGGTCAATTTGCATTTCGGGGTCAATCCCCAGCAGCCTTTAGCCATGTTGAACCGCCGTTCACGGTCTGAAGAAACGCAAGAAATGTCTCGCCTCCGGGGTTGAGCGGTTCCCGGGCTTCACGCCCACGAGTTGAACGCCGAATCGTTGGGGGACGGTCGGCCCATTGGATGAATGACCATGATTACATTTTGCACTGGATGTGGAACGAAGTGGGACACCACGAACGAAGGCTCTGATGACGCGAAATTCTTTTCGAGAGACGGCAACGTGTTTGTGCGTTGTCCCGAATGCGGCAAAGGAAAGCAACTCAACCCTCAGGCCCAGTTCTTCGTCAGGACTATTTCAGACATGACACATGCGAGAGGCGGAGACCTGAACCTGTTCGATGTCGCTGTGTTAGACGGTGATTCAGGTGATTTGCTGTAACCAAAATCGGTCGACCGGCTTGGAGCCGGTCGGCCCACTCAATGAGGAATAGCACAATGAACGAGAAAGGAGAAATCCAATCCCAACAGCCCCAGACCTATCGGGCGGCGTTGGAATATGTCACCGCCTACCTGTTGCAACACCCGCCAACCTACGAGTTGGAGTTCCGCGACCCGCCGCGACCGAACTACCTGCTTGATTCGGTGATGCTGCTTCGGGAGTGGCTGGATGAGAGGCAGAGAGCCGCCCATGCCGGGATGACAACCGACCGACGCGGGGAGGGCTGGAGCCTATGAATGCAGAAGCAACCCCGAAGGAGATTGATGCCGAGACAGAAGCCCGCCACCGGGAGTTCGAGCTTCGCTACGGTGTGTGTCCCATCTGTAAACGCTGCTCTGGTCCCATCAGCGTCAACAAATACGACTGGCTGTATTGTGCGAAGCACCGGGTGAAATGGTGCATCAGCTGGAACCTCTGGGATTTTTCGGAAGGCAGGCCACGCAAGTGCCGGAAGAACCAGCGATTCCTGTCGCGTTTCACCACCATCGAGCCGCTCCACCTGGAGGAACCAGCCGCGGCTAAGGGGGCCGAACGCGATGAAAACTAAAGTCGAACTGGGCCGGACCGTCATTACCCCCAACGCATTGGAGAATCTAAACGACGAGGACATCCAGGCGTCGCTGCGGCGTCACGCGACTGGCGACTGGGGGAACTGCGGGCCGGAGGACTGGCGAGAGAATGAGTTCTCGTTGCCTCGGCACCTGCGGTTGTTCTCGGTGTACGAGGATCGCAACGGCACGAAGTTCTGGATTATCACCGAGGCGGACCGCTCGGCGACGACAATCCTCTCGCCTGAGGACTATTGACGATGCGGGACGGCGGTAACGCCGTCCCGCTTTTAACGACCATCGACACCCTGAGGACCATGCAACGAACAGAACCCGCCGCGAAATCACCTCCGCCCCCTGATACTTCCATAGTGTCATATCCCGACCGCTGCCCGCTGTGGGGAAATGCCGCGTACCGCGGCAATTGCGACGGTCGCCTTCTCAAGAGCCTGATTGTCCGCTACCGCCCGCGAAGCATTGCCGACCCGATGGAGGGTTCCGGCACCAGCCGCGACTTGGTCGCATGGTGGAACGGCGGCTCCAAGCACCAAATCGCGTATTGGGGTGGCGACCTCCGTAGAGGCTTCAATCTCCTCCAACAGGAAATCCCGGGACGTCACGACCTCGTTTGGATTCATCCCCCGTATTGGAACATCATCCGCTATGGCGACCACGCCGACGACCTGAGCAACTTTCAGGACTACCCCTTGTTCCGGGATGCCCTTCGACTTTGTCTACTTCGATGCTATGCGGCGGTTAATCCGGGCGGACGACTGGCAGTCCTGGTGGGAGATGTGCGGCGGCGAGGTCAGTACATTCCCATCGTTCGCGATGTCCTCCACTGGGAGGGCGAAATCGGTCAACTTCGCTCCATCATCATCAAGGCCCAGCACCACTGCCGGTCGGACGCGGTGCAGTACGCCCCGATGGAGGACCCCCGAATCCAGCACGAGTACTGCGTCATCTTCAAGCGTCCGGCGGGGGCGAATTGGGGGCGGCGGGCCGATTAAGAATCACCCGTTCTCAGCGTATATGTCATTAGGTCCGGCCCAGCAGCGACGCTTAATCGCGTCGCATATATCCCTTTTGATTCCGTCGCCCGCACAACGACATAACTCTCACGATTTCATCGCTTTATGAATGCCCCAACCGCCACTCCAACCATGTACCAAGACAGGCCGGAGTGCCGGTTGGAGTTCCCGGCGAGGAGCGTTCGAGGCACCGGATGAACCTCACCGCCCGGGATGAGCAGATCTTCTGGACCCTGACCCATCGGCTTCGCCTCTTGAGCGTCCGTCAGGTCGCCAGGACGTGGTGGAAGACGAACCATCCGGCGAGTGCCGTGAGCCGGCTTCGCCAGCTTGCCGACGCTGGCTTGGTGGAAGTGGAGAACGTGATGGCCCATCCCGAAGTTCAACTTGCCGCGCCAGTCCTGGCATGGCAGCCGGGCGACGACGAACCCGACTTCGGCGCCGTCGCCTATCGGCTCAAGTCGCGGTGGACCAAGGCGCCGATCCCGACGCCGCTGGTCCACGCCACCCGCGCGGCTGTCGGTATGTTTGGCGGGTACACCGGCGGCCGCGGTCCCCGGCCGAGCGAGGCGACCCATGACCTTCATCTGGCCCAGGTGTTCCTGTCGCTCCAGGCGGGCGACCCTCAGCTTGCCAAACGCTGGGTCAGCGAAAACGAACTCTACGCCGATGGCCGGGGCCGGAACGAACGATTGCCTGACGCCCTCATCCGTGGCCGCCGTGCGGGCGAGCCGCCCCGCATCGTCGAGTTCGGCGGTTCATACTCGAAGGCCAAACTTGCCGACTTTCATCGCGAGCTGTCAGCAAATTCTTATGAGATTTGGTGAAATGGAACCGAAGCGCATCGACCTAAAACCGATCGAACTTGCCGTGCTGCGTCATATCGCTCTCTACCGGCTGACCCTGATCCCGGTGATCGAGCGCCTCTTCACTAAAGTGCATGGCGGCAATGCCGGCACGCTTCTGGTCAACCTCGCCAAAGCGGGATTTCTTCGCCATCACAGGAAGGTGGCCGACGGCGCATTTCCGGGCTGCATCCCTTTCTTCACATTGATGCCGGCCGGAGCTCGCGTAGCGGGCGCGTCCGACGACCGGGCCGAACAACTTGGACCCACCGCCCTGCGCACGCACCTGGCGACGCTTTGGTTCTGCTTTCTGTCAGATGAGCGCCGGTATCGTTTGGAGCCGCGCGAATTGGGATCGATCTTCGCCGATCATGCACCGCACGCGAACATTCCCTGCTGCCTGGCCGACGAGAAGGAGGGGCCGAAGATCTACCGCGTCTATGAGACCTCGACCAACATCCCCAAAACCGTCAAGCAGCTCCGCGCCACGATCGCCACGATCTGGGAAGCGCCGGCACTGCGGCCGTGGTTGATATCGGGCGACCTGGGCTTCGCGGTGCTCGCTGAGACCAAGGCCAAGTGCGCGCACCTCAATAAAACAATGAAAGAGGCCAAGAACGAAAAGCCCTCCGTCGCGGACGAGTGCCACGTCATCGTCCGCTTCGCGCCGAGTCCCGCGACCCTCAAGACCGCGCTTGCCGCATTCAGGAGGAAGCCAAGTGACTCCTGACCCCGGAATCCTCCTCGGCTACGACCAGAGTGAATCGCCGCCGAAACCCATCCGGGTGACACGGGAGTTTCTGACCGAGGGCCACATGCACGTGCGCGGACGGACGCGCTCCGGCAAGACCTCCCGCGCCCTGCTCCCGCTCGCTCTGCAGTTAATGGAGCCGTATTCCGAAAACGGTACTCTCAAGCGCGACCCCATCTGCATCTTCGACCTCGGCGGGGACCAGGCCCTCTTCTACTTCGTGAAGCAGGCCGCAGAACGACTGGGCCGGCGATTTCGATTTATGTCGCTTCACACCGGGGACGCGTGGGACTCCTTCGATCCCTTCCAGGCGGTCCCCGCCGGCGAGCGCAACGTGATGCGGCTGACGACGCTGCTCATCGAGGCGTTCAATCTCGACAACGGCCTCGTCTATGGCGGTCAGTATTTCACGGCCCAGAATCTGGCGGCGCTGCTCTCCGTCGTGCGGAAGCTCAGCACCGAGGAGGGCCGGCGACTGACGCTTCAGGACGTTGCGCTCTACCTGGAACGCGAAGCCCGCTCCAAAAAAATCCGCGATGCCGACCAGATCCGCATGACGTTCAACTTTCTGTTGGAGTATCCCCAACTGTTGGTCGACGACAAGACCGACACCGATCGTTGCATCGACATGGCCCGGGCGCTGGAGAAAGGAGACGTCATCTACTTCTTCACACCCACCCTGAGCGAGATGACCACCGCCCGCCAGATCGCAGGTCTGGGTCTTTACAACCTGATCAACGCCGCCATGCAGCGGAGCCGTCAGGGCAAACCGCTCGCGCGGGTCTGGACCTTCATCGACGAGTTCCACGAGTTGACTGGCCGCTCATTCGAGGCCCTGCTGGCCCAGTCGGCCAAGTTCGGCGTCAGTCTCATCCTCGCCAATCAGACGACGTCGCAACTGGAGAGCAAAGACAGTTCATTGCACCAGATTGTCTTCGACAACGCCCATATCAAGTTGTACTTCACCGTGACGTGCCAGCGCGACATCGAGGATTTGCAGGGACTCAGCGAGGAACACCTCAGGTGGCTCCCCGGCTCCTCGGCCAAGGAATACTCGACGACAGTCAACGAACACACCGTCGAGGTTCCGCGACTTAGCAAAAACGACATCCTCAACATCAGCGCCACCGAGGGCCACGGCTTTCTGGTCATCGACGACGGCAAGGGGCATCGCGAGCCGTACCATGCCGAGGTTCCTTATCACATCGACAGCAAGGATCTCTATCGCGAGGCCCGAAGCACACCGCTTCCGCGACGGCCGGACATCATCAATCCCGACCGGGCCGATGCCACCATGCTCCGCGCCGCGGTAAAGAGTGCCTTACTCCAGGCACCCGACCCGGTCCGACGTCAATTGATGATGGAGCTCTTGGCGAAGAAGCGGCAGGCGGAGGAAGTGACGAAGGCCGACGGTCCGTAAAAAAGACAAAAGACCCGAAGGCCTTTTGTCACCTCACGAGGAACCCGGGATTCGTCGTGCTGTGGCTCTGATTGGGAGCCTTTCTCGTTTCTGCGCCTTCGAGGCTGGCGAACCGGATCAGGGTTCATCGTGTGCGCCGTCTTGTTTGATCTCGTGACGGCATCGAGTGATCAATATGCCTGAATTATATCAATGCCTTGCCCGTGCTTCAAGAAAAAATGTTGAGTGGTCCGGCGGATTCATGCTAGGGTCGGAGCATGGCAACATCAATCGGGCGACTTCGTCCGCCCCATGAAAGAACTGACGGAGACTCGGACTCTTTGGCGCTCGACTGGAAATTCTGGGCCGAGACGGCGGCACTGTCGTTGTGCTTCGGCGCCCTCATCGCGGGGGCCATTCGGCTCACCGGACGCGAGATCGAGGTGGTGCTGTTCGCGGCTGCGGCGGGACTGATCAAGATTGCGACCCTTGTCGCACGCCCCCAAACCTGATACACGAAAAAGAGGCGTAATCACGTGCAGCAGCACGTGATTACACCAAGTTCCTACATGTGGAGACCCCATCGGATACCGATTGCTAGCGATAGTCCGATGACAGTCACCCATTTAAGAACCTCCCGGGAAATCCATGGAGCTTTTGCACGCCGATAGGTCCGAACTGTCTTTCGCCCTGTTGTGCGATCGATTTCGGTTTTCTCGACACGCTCAAGTTCCATCACTTCTTTCGTCCTCATAAGTCCTCCTTGTTTTGTTTTGCAATATACTAAAACCCCGGCCTTGAGAACCAAGACCAGAGTAAGCCATCCAACGCGGCCGAAGCCTCGTCAAATGTGTCATCGCAGCCGCAGCTGAGATAACTTCGTTGTCCGTGCATTTTTGTCTGCCGCCCGATGCACGATCAAACTCGGAGAACAAAAAAGCCTCCTCAAAAAAAAACCAGACCTCCAAAACGCAACCCGACCAACGCCACTTCTCCTTGCCCGTCATCCTCGTCTGGAGCCGCCCGAGCTATTGGGCCAGAACAGCCACAGGACAAACAGAGACCCGGCGACGACCCACATGACATGCGTTTGTGGCTGAAAGCACAGGTAGGTCGCTCGAATCACGGTCCAGACAACTGCGCCGACCGACGCCAGCAGAAACGGCGCGCCGAAGCCCCAGGACCGGACGACATCATGAAACAAGTATCGCCATCGTCCGACGCGATAGAGGCGGACCCAACGCTCCCATGTGCCTGCGTGGAATTTGAAAAACAAGGTGACACCATTCACGCGTTGGACAATGAGGAACTGTCCTGGGCCGGCGGCGCGAATCGCCCGATTCCCTCCCTGAAACACGACGTTGATTTCGTCCAGATTGCGAAAGCGACGTCCAGCCACGTCGACGCCGCCGTCATCACCCAACACCAGACGGTCGATGTGGTAGGTGTGCACGGGATACGCTCGCCACTTCTGCGTTTTCATGTTCCGGCCCACGCAATCACGATAAAAATAAAAAATGCGACCACCAGCGTCAGGGCAAGGACGAATGCACCCACGAGGATCTGCCTGAGCCAAACCAGCGGGACCAGGAACCGGAATTGGCGCACCTGTTCGCCCAGTGTCTGCAGGATGATGTTCCGCTGACCGGCCGCCGGCACAAACCGGTACCAGATTCCCTGCTGAAAGCAGTAGAAAAAAGTCTCGCCCAAGGGTCGATCGATGGCGAGCAACTGATTCGAGCCGGCCCCGCGATTGGCAACACAGCCCCCCAGTTTGTGGTTGATGATCTCGGCGCCGCCCGGAAAAATGCGACTGCCGAGAACGACCGAACCATCGTCCAGGAAGGTCACTTCGCCGACTTCGAGTCCCTGCGTCGAACTGATGAACGGCATGATTTCATGACGGCTCTCCAACCGATAGCGCTGCCAGTTCGGTTCCGAGCCATTCGCGCTCGCCAGAGGGACCGACGGCGGCGCCGAGACCACGCGGACCACTGCAGTGGTGCTTGGCGGCTCGCGTTTCGACGCCGGCCGCGGCCGGAACCGGGCGATCATTGCTGTGAGGGGTCGCCTCATTCCTTCTTCGCCATCCCGCTCTTGCCGCCGTGCTTTTTTATCCAGTCCGCGAGCTTCCAGTGCTTGTTTGTCCGGGCCAGGTCGTAGGCCGTGGCGCCCGTCTCCAAACCCAGCCCGCATCCCTTGAAGAATTCCACGCCCGTTCCGACGATTCCGAGATGGGGCTTCACGGGCGCGCTGATGTCCGCCCCGGCCTGGACCAGGAGCTCGACCAGCTCGTCATTTCCATTTGAGGCCGCGAAGTGAATCGGGCGG
>DATMEE010000199.1:0-5324 GCA_035557035.1 Phycisphaerae bacterium | reverse complement strand
GGCAGCTTTACGTTGGTCTTATCGCCGCGACTGACCACTTCGCCCCGCACCGTGACGACGTATTCACTGCGCAGCGTCCGGGCGATGGCATGCGCGGCCGGGTCGCAGTTCGGGTCGAATCGCAACTGGGTGATGCCGCCGCGGTCCCGCAGGTCGATGAAGACCATGCCGCCGAGGTCGCGGAAGTTGTCGACCCAGCCGGAGAGCAGGACGGTTTTGCCGATGTCGGCGGCGCGAAGCGCGCCGCAGTCGTGGGTGCGTTGGTTATAGGGGAGCGGCACGGAATCGATATCCTTTCAAATAATACTTCAAGCGAGTCGAACAACAGCGGCGGAGCGTTGGTTTCCATTCGCGCTCGAAGCCCGCGCCGGTCCGCTCGCGGCGTCAAAGGAGCATCTGAAAACTTTGACGCGGCCTGGCAGCCTCTTCGTGGGTTCCTTAACCCTTCGCGCCCCTTCCGGCGTCGGGCACCTCCACGCCCAGGGCCGTCGCCAGATCGATCTGGTGCTCCTGTTCCTGCATCAAGATCTCGCGAATGTGCTCGGCGATGCCGAACTCCCCCAGCGCCTCGCACTGCTTTACGCGCTCGCGGTAAGCGCGCACCGTTTCGTTTTCGTTGTCGAGGTCAAAGCGCAGCATGTCCGTGGGCTTCTCGCTGGTCTTCACCGGTTTGGGCGTGACGGTCGGCATGCCGCCGAGAAAGTCGATCTGCTTCGAGATCGTCAGGGCGTGCTCTAATTCCTCCCGCGCATGCACTTCCAGCTCTTTGGCGATGTTCATGTAGGCAGCGCCTTTGAGCACCTGCGAATAATTCACATAGGCGATAATCGCCTGATACTCGCGGGCCAGGTCTTCGTTGAGCAGCGCGATGAGCTGTTTCCGCGTTACCGTCGTTCCATTGTCATTGCCGCTTTGCTTCTTCGCCATTTCGCGTTCCTCGCATTGGTGTTGTACGTCACGCGCGCCGGCACTGAGTTGGCGCTCTATCGGTTCCTATTCTAGCGACCACCCGCTTTCTGGCGAACATTCCATCCGCCGTCGCCAGGTGGCAGCTCGACAATGAATCAGCGTCTGGACGTAGTTCGCCTGAAAGTGATTCCCATACAAAAAATGTCACGCGACGCGAACTGCGCTGGGAATGACCAGCTCGATTTGGATATCCTTCTCACCGCATATCAACTCGGCCGCTTCGCGAATGTTCGCAGTGAGCTCGTCCAATGTTCTGCCTTGCGTGTGAACACTGTCGTCCTCGAGGGCATGCCCGGCCAGCCAGCCGTCTGATTGTTCAACGATAACGTGATAAGTTTTCATCGGATGTCTGCTTCAAGGAAATTCCAGTCAATACCCAAATTCTTCGCGATCCTGGTCCGAGAGCGCCTTCATGACTTTGCGGCGAGGATAGCTCATTTACGGCCCCGTGGTACCCGTCTTATTGAACTGGTTTTTCGATATCGTTCGACTGTGCCGAACCATTCGTAAACCAGTTTCGCAAGAGTGCCTCCGCCGGTTTGCCACGCGGCGAATAACCGTAGTCGCTTTCGCCTCCCATCGACCGGTCCCATTCCCACCAGATGATCCCACCCACGCTCGGCTCGTTTTCCCACGCCTTCAAAAATGATTCATACAACAGGGCCTGCTCGCGGCGGCCGGCCTCCGTCGGCTCCTGCTTGGCGTAGTAGTTCCACCCTTCCTTGGCCGCGCCTTCCTGACTGCACCAGCCAACCTCGGTAAAGAGGATCGGCTTTTTGATTTCCTTTTGAAACGCGAGTATCTCAGCCTTGATGCGCGCCCAATTATCGTCAATCTCGGCGATCTCAGGACTCGCCGCGCCGGCCAGCTCGTAATACGTCGTCATGCCGACGTAATCCAGCTCCGGCCAGAACCCAATCTTGCTGGTCTGATAGTGATCCCAATTCGACGAGTAACCCAGCTTGCCGCGAAAATGCTGGCGCACCTCGCGAATCACGTCCCGCCACCGGTCCGTATAGGCCTCGGACTTGATCAGCTCCGAGCCGACCATCAGCACTTCGACGCCGTGCTTCTCGCAGATGTCGGCCCAGCGATTGATGAACTGGCGATACCGCTTGAACCACGCGTCCCAGTCGTGGCCGGGCGGGATGATCTTGCCACGCCATTCCTTGTTGCGCGGGCTCTTCAACAGAACGACAGGCATGACGATGCGGCGCAACCGATGCTCGGCCGCGAGATCGAGCAGTTTGCCGAATGCTTCGGGCGTTGCGGTTTTCTGCGGCGAAAGGTGCAGATCGAGCGTGCCCGCGTGGGTCTGCCAGCCGTGAACGACAAACAGCACCGTGTCGGCGCCAAGCGCGGCGATCTCGGGGATGAGCCGCTTGTATTCCTCGAAAACTTCCGGACCGCCGTGAAGCTGCACGGCCATTCCGCGAAGCTGGCCGCCGCCCATGGGGTTTGGTGCGGTGGGGTCGCGGTCAATCCGGCTCACTTTCTCGAAAGGAAAAGGATCCGGGTCGGACGCCGTGGAGATGCGGCTCACATGCCATGCGGCGGCGATCGACGCGACAGCAAGACAAAGCTTCAGAAAAAGCGTGGTGCGCATGATTTCGGGCCATGTAGGTTGATGCGCGTCGCGTCGGCAACATCGGCCGATCGCGAGCGGGGACTGGGCCTCCTGCCGAATAAACCTATCAGAATGCCGGAGATTCTCAATCGTGTGCTGCCGCCGGTCGGTTCATGGCGGCTCCGAATACGGACTCCCGATATTTACGATATGAATCGACTATTCATTTTCATGAGGCGGATCACGATTTTGCTATTCTTGTCGAGCAGCGCCTGCGCGCCGGAGTTCGATCGACCGACGCCGACGCCCACGCCGTCGATGGCCGCGAAGGTTGCCGAGGATGGGTCAAAAAGTTCCCCGGCCGAAGTTGCCCAGGCGCTGAACGAATTGCACAAGCGAGGTGATTATTCTGCGATTGCGCGTCTCATAACGGAAGATCGGCGTGAGGCCGTCATCGCCATATTGAAGGCCTTTGATTCGGTTATTGCCGCGGATGCGGACATTCAGGAGGCGGCAGTTAGACGATTTGGCGAGCAGCGCGTCGCCTGGAATTTGTCGGTGATGCGCAACAACATCGGTGTCTTTTCGAGCGACACCACGCTGATAAATCAGCGGTTCTTCGGCGATCGGGCCGTGGTAGCGCTGCAGGAAGGCGATCAGGTGCCGCTGGTTCGCGCCCCGTTTAGGCGCGTCGATCGCCGATGGTTGTACGATCCCGATTTACCTCCCGAGTCGATGACTTGGGAGTTGTCCGCGCTGGGTGACGTGCTCGCTCGCATTCTGCGAGAAGTCGAGCAAGGCGCGGACTATGCGGAGTACCTCGCCGCGTTTCACGCTCGCGTGGTTCCGCAGATCGAACGAGTCGTGGCGGCGAAAGACCCCCTCCGAACAGAGGTCATCGTGGCGGGCGAGGAAGAATAATATCGAACTACCCTAAAACGGGGAGGGTGACGTGCCGGGTCGGCGGCGGTTCGTCACCGAGCAGAAAATCCTGCATGATCCGGTTGGACACCAGCAGGCCGGCGCGCGTCAGGCGGATGCCGGTTGCATCGACTTCGACCAAACCCATCTCACGGAATCGCTCGACGGGGCCGGCGAACAGATCGAGGACATCGAATCCCGTCACTTGCCTGAATTGTCGATGGTTGATGCCGCGCGTCAGCCGTAGCATCTGCACCGCCGTTTCGCCGGCCCGAGCCGATGGCGAGAGCCGCTCCGTTTCCACTGCAACTGACGCTGGGTGCGAAGACATGCCGACGCAGTATCTCCGAACATCGGCCACGTTCTTTCGCCGCTCGCCATTGAGGTAGGAAACCGCCGACGGCCCCACGCCGAGATATTCACGATTTTCCCAATAGATGACATTTGCTAGGCACTCTCGGCGGGGCTTGGCGAAATTGCTGATCTCATAGTGCTCGAAGCCCGCGGCGGTCAGCTCCTCAATCGTCAGATGGAACATGTCGGCTTCAAGGTCTTCGTCGCACGGCGTAAGACGTCCTTCGCGCTTCAGGCGCGTCAGCGCCGTGCCGTCCTCATACATGAGCGAATAGCAGGAGAGGTGCTCGGTATTCAGCTCGATCGCCCGGTGCAAGGTCTCGCGCCAGCGCGAAAGCGGCTGTCCGGGAATGCCATAAATAAGATCGAGATTGAGATTGTTGAACCCGGCAGACCGCGCCGCGCGCACCGATTCCCCGATGTGCACCGGGTTGTGCAGCCGCTCGAGGACACGAAGATCGTCAGGGTGAAATGACTGCGCCCCAAATGAAATGCGATTCACGCCCGCGGCGAGAAGCACATCCAGGTGCAACTCGGTGGTGCTCGTCGGATTCGCTTCAACGGTCCACTCGGCGACAGGACCGGTTCTTGCCGCAATGAATTCCAGAAGCCGCCGGAGCGGATCGGGAGGCAACTCAGTCGGCGTTCCCCCGCCGACGAAAATGGCCCTGACGGGACGCTGCGGGTCCCGTTGCTCGATTTCGGTGCATATCGCTCTTATTAGCGACTCGATCATGGCCGGAATCGTCGGTAGCGAGTAAAAATCGCAGTATCCGCACTTGGTCCGGCAAAAGGGGAGGTGTACATACCACCCGACCGGGTCCGAAGAAAACGAAGGTATTTCTTGATTCGCCGCGGGCATTCCGGTTATCCTACCTCAATCGTCAAAGGGCGGCGCTCGACCCGGCCCGCAGCTTGAAGCGTTGTGAATACCGCGTTAAATTAAGATTGTTCACGAGAGAGCAGGAGCCGCGGCGGTGTCGATTCGGCCAGCAGAACGGGTATCGGTTATGACGGTTACGCTTGTAACCTTTGGCAAATCCGGCGAGCGCAGGGATTTCGGCCTCGAGAAGAAGTCGACGGTTATCGGCCGAAAGACCGATGCCGATCTCCGCATTCCGCTGTCTCAGATTTCACGCGCCCATTGCGAGGTGACGTTGAACGGCCGCGGCGCGATCCTCCGCGACCTGGGCAGCAGCAACGGCACTTACGTGAATGATGAGCGCATCGAGGATGAAACCGTTCTCGACGCGGGCGATCGCGTGCGAATCGGGCCGATTCAGTTTCTCGTCCAGATCGACGGCGAGCCGGCAAAGATCACGCCCGACATGCTCGCGGCGCCGACGCCGCCCGACACCAAGCCGGTGCCTCTTCCCACATCTGGCAAACGCGCTCCCGCGAATGCCGCCACTGAGGCAGGCAGCAAATCAACCAGCGATGACATCGAGGACTTGGACATCGACGCGCTCGACGATCTTGATCTCGACGATCTGAGCGATATCGACTTCAACGA
>DATMEE010000198.1:0-3696 GCA_035557035.1 Phycisphaerae bacterium | reverse complement strand
CTTTTCTCAGGTCGCGAAGGGCTCGCGCTGGCGTATCGGCCTTCCCATTGTCTCGGCGGCGGCATAGCCGAAGATGCCCGGCGCGCGCGATCGCGTGCTTCTGCTCGGGCAACGACGACGGCTGAGTTTGATTCGAGCGCTGCAACCTCGCGCGCGTTCGCCGCTCGCTAAGGTGCGGGTGCGCAGATCGATCGCATCCTATTTTTCTGCTTTGAACTCGTCAGTGAGGCGATTGATTTTGGAGGCCGCGCCCCCGATGATCCACAGATCGTAGATCACGACAGCCATTGTCATTACGGCGAGCATTAAGTTCACGAACGATACCTGCCAGAAGCCGACGAAATGCAGGAACATCCCAAATAGGGCAGCGATGGCGGGTATGCCGGAGATGATGTTGTCGAGATTGTGCGTGCTCGAGGTGCCGATGTTGCCGTGTGAAATGGGATAGCCCTGTATGACGAGGTAGAGCCAGAAGAGGGCGAACAGCCCAGTGAAAAATAGTGCAATTCGGTCCGGTGTTGTTGCGCCGACAGTCGCGGGCTCGAAATTCGGGACTATCCAATACAGAACGCCCATGACGGCCGTCAGAAGGAAAGCACTCGCGAAGCGGGGGCCAATTTTCATTTCCGATCTCCTAACGCTGAAGGTCGCGAGTGCGAATTCTGCGGCCCGTCCCGCCCTATCCACATCAGCGCCAGCACTGAGCCAACCACGTAGCCCGTATAGGCGAGCAAGAACCAAACCTCGAAGTCAAAGCCGCTGCTCATGTGCTATCCTGACTAGCCGTGGTATCTCCGCCGATGGTTCGTCTTTCGCGAGTTCGAGCTCCGCCGTAATCATCGCCTGTTCCGTGGCGACACGAGGAGAAGCGGGGGAGACGTTCGCGTCTTCCGCAATCGGTGCGGGCTGGCTCGGCGGCGCTGCGCATTGCCCTACCTAGCCTGTGCCGGCGACTGGTGACGCGCTGTTGGAGAGTATTGTCCGCCCATTCGTTGCGCGATCGGCTCCAACACGATGCACGCGCGATAACGCGGTGTCGCCAAATCCTCGTTGCGCCTATCTCGCTCGGCCTCCGCTTCGACCTGCGATTGATGCATGGAGACCATCACCGGCGTCTTTTCGCGTGGCGATTGGTCGACGACCATCCAGGTATCGAGGGGAAGATTGCAGTTGCTCACGGCGTTTCTCCGCAGTGGGTGTGGAAGGGCAACCGCCGGCGGCTGCCCTGGATTTTGCGTCTTCAGGATCGCAGGTCCAAGACCGGCCGTGAGCCACCTATCGCATTGCGATTGGAATCCACGTCGGATTGAAGTTTGTAATGATCCATGCCCCACCGAAGGCGATAAGGCCCGCCCACACGATCTGCGGCAGCATTGCGATGAGCGCCGAGATCAGTCCGACGATCGCGCCGAGCACGGATTGCACTGCTTTCAGGAGATCTTTGGCGATTTTGTAAAGGAAATAGCCGAGAGCCGCGACGACCAGGACAAAAAGGATTTGCTTCCACAACGGCAGATTATTGAATGGCATCTGGAACATCTTCACAACCTGGCCGAAAGACCAGTTCCAGATGAATTGCAATACCTGCCAGATCACCCCGGCAAGCCGCTGAGCGATCTGGCCGACTTCGTTGAGCACCTGCTGCATGGCTACCACTCCGTGGTGGCCGCATTTGCAACGAGATCGCTACGGCCGCTACACCAACGCCGCGGAGTGAACGTCATATTAACCCAAGGGTTCCGTCATCTGCGAAAACTGTTATGTCTCACCAGGAACGTGGTCGAGAAATGCGCATTTTCACAAAGGCTTGGAGCCGAACATAAAGACTGCATCACGCACGTTATCGTAACGCGCGTTACCGTCAGCAAAAAAAGGAATGAACGTCGGGCGACGACAGGTTCTGACCGAGTTGCCAAGCCTCTCCACGAGAGTCTCGGTGTCGGTCACTCCAAATTTCAGCGCGGCGAAGCCCTCGAGCTGCGGCCCGCCGCATCCTGCGCGCGCAGTGCGCCGGCTGAAAGACAAACCACGTCGGAAATCTGCCGGAACTGCCCGGCCAGAGGGCTGGTCTTGCGCCAGATCATGCCAATGGTGCGCGAAGGCTGCGGGTTCTTGAAGCGATCGACGGACACGGACGCGGAGCGCGTCTCCACCTTTACGGCCATCTCCGGAACCAGAGTAACGCCAATGCCCGCGCCAACCATTTGGACAAGTGTGGAGAGAGAGTTCGCCTCCAGCATCTCCCGTGGCCGCGACGATCGCATGTTGCAGAACGACAGGGCCTGATCGCGAAAACAATGCCCCTCTTCCAGCAGCAGCAGCCTCATTTCGCGCAGCGCCTTTCGGCTGGGCACAGGCGTCCCCTCATCCCGGGCCGGCCGGACCAGCAGGAAATTCTCCGAGAAGAGGGCGACCTCAGTCAGCGAAGGCTCGGACACCGGCAGAGCAACGATAGCCGTGTCGATCCGGCCTTCCGCGAGCTCTTGGATCAGCTTCGGCGTCAGTGCCTCGCGCACATGGATGTCGAGCTCGGGATGCATTCGAGTGAGGTTGCCAATGACTGTGGGCAGCAGATAGGGAGCAATCGTCGGGATCATGCCGATGCGCAGCCGGCCCAGAAGCCTCCCCCGCGAGGCGCGTGCGACGTCTCCCAGCTCATCGACCAGACGCAAGATGTCACGGACGCGCTGGACGGCCTCTTCTCCGAACTTCGTAAGCTGGACTTGTCGTGCGCGTCTCTCGAGCAGCACAGCACCGAGAGCTTCCTCCAACTCCTTGATCTGCATCGACAAGGCCGGTTGCGAGATCGCGCACGCTTCTGCCGCGCGACCAAAGTGGAATTGGCGCGCCAGCGCATCGAAATACCGAAGTTGCCTGAGCGTCACCTGGGCCATCAGAATATCTTATTGCAACAATCAATAGAAAACAACTTCACCTGATGGCACGGCTTGGTTACGATGCCGCCCGGCATGGGATGAAAAATACGCAGACGCGGAAAGGAGGCGACATGGCTGACGGTAGCAAGTGTCCGTTCACGGGCGGCCGCCGCACACCCGCAAACCGCGACTGGTGGCCGGACGCGCTGGACGTTTCGGTTCTCCACCGCAACTCCAATCTGTCCGATCCAATGGGCGAGAAGTTCGACTACGCCAAGGAATTCAAGAGCATCGACCTCAACGCCGTGACCCAGGACCTGCATGCCCTCATGACGGACTCGCAGGACTGGTGGCCGGCCGATTTCGGCCACTATGGCGGACTGTTCATCCGCATGGCGTGGCACAGCGCCGGTACGTACCGCATCACCGACGGCCGCGGCGGCGCCGGCGCCGGCCAGCAGCGCTTCGCACCGCTCAACTCATGGCCCGACAACGCCAACCTCGACAAGGCGCGCCGCCTGCTGTGGCCGATCAAGCAGAAGTACGGCCGCAAGCTGTCGTGGGCCGACCTGATGATCCTGGCCGGCAACGTCGCGCTCGAGTCGATGGGGTTCAAGACCTTCGGCTTCGCCGGCGGACGTGCCGACGTGTGGGAGCCCGGTGAGGACATCTACTGGGGTCCCGAGGGCACGTGGCTGGCCGACGAACGCTACACCGGCGAGCGTGACCTCGAGCAGCCGCTGGGCGCCGTGCAGATGGGCCTCATCTACGTCAACCCGGAGGGGCCCAACGGCAACCCGGACCCGCTCGCCGCGGCCCA
>DATMEE010000197.1:0-3973 GCA_035557035.1 Phycisphaerae bacterium | reverse complement strand
GGCGTCCCGGTGCCGATGGCCATGTTCCCCTTCACCGGCCACGACGCCAGCTTCTTCGGCGACCTGCACATGCAGGGCAAGGAGGGCATCATGTTCTACACGCAACAAAAAATGATCATGTCCCGCTGGCCCGAGGACGGCGCGAGCGGGGGCAGCGAATTCGTCACCACTCGCGGGTGAAAATGAGCAGTGCCAGGCCCCACCACTCCCAATAGCGCCCCGGCGGGCCCGAACGCGGCCAGCCGTATGGATTGTTGAATATGTCGTGAATTTGCGATACGGCGATGAGCAGCGTGAGGCCCCAAGATGGTGATGACTATCGAACGCCGCCGCCCCCCCAAATAACCGATCGCGGAATTCGCCAGTACGATAGCCAAAAAAATGAGACCAAGTCTTGGAGCGAGCGATATGACCCGCAGGGCCACCAGGCCTGAGGCAAAAAGTCCGATGCCCCCGAGCAATCCGAACACGATAGACTGTCTATTTTTGAGCGGGCATGCTCAGGCCGAAGTCTAAGCTCTCAGGAACTCGTCACCATTAGCGAACGCCTACGGGTATCAGCAAATCCACCGCGCGACCAGATACGAGTTTGGATAGAGCGGGCGGAATCGGATCGCCGTGGTCCAGACACGACTCCACGATCTTTCGGGTAAGTCCCTGGGCAATCTCGACCGTCTCGGTAATGGTTCGGCCCTCTGCGACGAGGCCGGGCACATCAATGCTTGTTGCGACATAGCCTCCCTCATCGAGCGATTCGATGTGAAGGCGGATCGTAGCTTCGTCCATGGAATAGTCCCCGTGCTTTCTTCAATATTCTAGCGACTCGTCAGGGTTCACCTGAAGGCCCGATATCGAGCATAACGAACTGCAATCCCGCGACCCATCACCTTCGGCCTTATTCCGGCGGCGGCCGCCAGGAATCCGATGACTGCCAGGGCGAATACGGGGCCGATTCCGATGCCGCAATCGAAGAGCGGCGGCTGCTCGGCCGTCGGCGCGGCGCAGTTCCTCACCTCCGACCCCTGCGGCGCCACCACAAACTGGCTCACGATCCGCGGCTGCCGTCGTGCCACGCCATCGGCATCCAGCGCGAGATCGGCTTCCGAATACCAGTCGATCCCCCATGTCATCACGCCCAGGCACTGCGTCTCCGCGTCGATCTCAAATTCCGTCCAGCCGAACGTGTGCACCGCCACCGGCCCGCCGATCTCCTCGCGAAATTCGATTCCCGATCCCCTAAGCCCGACGCCGTCCAGCCCATACACTCCCAATAGCAGACCCGCCGTCGCATCCACGATCCCGTCGCGCAATGGCCGTGGCGAGGTTCCGTACCCGAGCTGAAACAAAATCGCCGCCGGCCCCAGCGTGATCGGATTCACAAACGACGTCACCAGCGGCCCGAACGGCGGCGCATATGCGACGGCGCCCGTGGTGACTTCAAACGCCGTCGTCGCGATCTGCGGCCCGCCCGCGTGCGTCTGATACGTCAGATTGTTCACGATGGTGCCGTGAATGTCCGCCGCGATGAACACCACGTTGTCAATCTCATTCTCATCGACGAACCGAAGCACCTGCGACCGCTCATACGCATACCCCTCGAAGCGATCGGCCGCGAGGATCGGCCCGAGATTTTGAATCGGCTCCGGCACCAGCACGAACTTCCACGTCACGCCGGCCGACTTCGCCTCCAGCAAATTCGCCTTCAAATCGTCAAGCTGCACCGCCCCCAGCATGGTTCGCGCCGGGTCAAATGATGCCGCGTTGAAGGCATCGACCGCGTCCGGCGGCGCAAGCACCCCCACGTCCTCGAGCGGCTCATCCCGAAACGAGCGGGCATCCAGCATGAAAAACGCCGCATCGAGACCGTACACCCTTTCCCGATAGAGCTTTCGCTTTCCCGCAAATCGTGCCTCCCCCGTGTCGCCATAAAACTCCTCGCGGATCGGGTTGTATTCATGAAACGCCTGCAACCCCGTCTCGAACAGCGCCGTCTCGTTGATCAGCCCGCTCTCCTCGCCGAACCGGGCGTCCGCCGACGCCGGCGCCGCCCCCGCGAAATCGTTCGTGACCTCGTGATCGTCGATCATCACCAGAACGGCCGTCGAGCTGCGCAAGTCGGCCAGCGCATTGAGCCCGTTTCGCGACGAATACACCTCGTCATGCTTCGACCGAAACTCCGCCAGCGTACGTGCCTGGCCCGTCGGAACCGCAGGCGACGGCACATCCGCATAGATCGTATCGCCCAGCCCGATGAACAAGTCCAGATCGCGGAGCGGCGCATTCTTCACCGCCGGATAAGGCGACAGATCCCCGCGCCAATCGCCCGACACCCCAAAACGCAGCCCGGCGCGAGACCCCTCGCCTGCCGTTTTGAAATTCCCGATGGCCGTCACACCCGCCGCGTCCGTGGCCCGATAGAAATACCGAGTTCCGGCCTGAAGATTCTCGATATCGACCTTCGCCGGCAGGGCGATGTCGCTCACGCTCACCATCTGCTCCTCGGCGTCCGAGCCGTCCTGCAGCTCCCATCGAAACACCAGGTCGCCCATGGCCGAGGCCCGCGCCCAGAGCACCGCCGAGTCGCTGGTCACGTCACCGGCCGCCACGCCGTTGGGCAGCGGCGGATCTGCGGGTGATGTCGCCATGGCCCACTGCGAAGTTGCAGCCGTCATCCCGAGGATCACAAGATGAAGCGTCAAGCGAATCGGGGAGTCGGATCGCGTTCCCATGATGAATGTTCCCTCCGGGCAGCGCGCGGGTGTCGTGCCTGATCGGGTCATTATTCACTGCTGTCGAACCAAACGCCATAGAGCTTTCCGGAGCGATCCAATTACATTACCGCGGGTCCGACTTGTCCCGTGCCGCCGTCCGGCGCTTCACCTTCTCCACCTCCCGCGCGCTGAGCTTCCGCTGAAAGCCCGCCGGGTGCGATTTCGCCAGCCGCTCTAGTGCCTGAAATGTGACATCGCCTTCCAGGCTCTCCGCCATCTTCCGTCGGAACCGCTCCTCGTTGTGCGTGATCTTCCCGATGGAACATTCCAGCGACCGCGCCAGCCGGCGGATCGGCGTCCTGCACTCCGGCTCGGGAATCGCCCATCGCTCCTCCAGGCACCGATCCACGACCGTTGCGTGACCCGGCCCGCGGCCAATCGCGCGCATCTCCGTCGCGACTTCCACCGCGGCCCGGTCGATCTGATCGCGCACCAGATCGCCCACCGTTGCATGGTCCTCGCCTGCCGCCGGTCGCTCGTCATGCTCGCTCGAACCCGGCCGCGCCCCGCGTCGTGCGGCCGCGCGCTCCAGCAAGCCGTCCTCCCCCGAAATGCGAATCACCCGCGCCGCGGAATCGGTCGCCGCCTCCGGCCGTCGCCGTCCGCGCTCCCGCTCCCGCCGCTGGGTGATGAACGGAATTCGGATGGGCCCGCTCTGCTCATGGGCAAAGCTGCTCACGGCGAAGTGAATCCGCGCCATCGCGAACGGTGGAAACGCGCCATGCCGCGCCGCATCATGCGACCGCACCGCCTCCGCCAGCGCCAAACACCCCTCCTGAAACAGCTCCGACCGCTCGCGCCCCGCCCGCCCGCTGCACAACCCCTCGTGCCGCCGCAGCGTCAGATGCACCAGCGCCAGATGCCGCTCAACAATTCCCCGCTGCCGCCCGCTCAATGTTCCCAGAGCCACAAACCCCACGCGAAACCCTCCTTCGCCAATCAAAACCAAGCCGGGCGACCGGCCCGAAAACACGATTCACCACCCGAACGGATACCCTAACATACACCAAACAACGTCGCCAGTCAAATCTGCGCCGCTCGGGATTTTCCGCATGCGGCTCTTATCCGCTCGACTCACCTCGAAAAGTCGACCACGGTCCCCATTCTCAATATCATTCCGCCTGAGACGATTGGGGCGTCCCCATCGGAGGCGAATTTGGCACTTGGCGCACTCTTTCCAGACGATAGCCCCGCAAAAATTG
>DATMEE010000196.1:0-6173 GCA_035557035.1 Phycisphaerae bacterium | reverse complement strand
GGGTCGCGAAGTTCCAGCTGACGCAGTTGGGCGAGCCGAGGTTGCCGCCGCCGCGCTCGAAGATCTTCTTGATCTCCGGGGCGGTGCGGGCCGGGTTGTCGGTCAGGGCGTCCACGATCACCGCCACGCCGCCGGGGCCGTAGCCCTCGTACACGGCCGGCTGGTAGGTCTCGGCGTTGCCCTCGCCGCTGCCCTTCTTGATGGCCTTGTCGATGGTGTCGTTGGGCATGTTGGCCTCTTTGGCCTTGTCGATGGAATAGCGCAGTGTCAGGTTCGCGGCAGGGTCGCCGCCGGCCTTGGCAGCGACGATGATGTTGCGGGCCAGCTTGCTCCAGAGCTTGCCGCGCTTCTTGTCGACGGCGGCCTTGCGATGCTTGATGTTGGCCCATTTGCTGTGGCCTGCCATGGGTCACCTGTTATCTCATATTCCAGCGTCCCGCGAGGAGGACGAATGACGGCCCCGGACTGGCGTCAGGGGTTCTGACTAATCCTACAGCGCCAACAAAAACGTTTCTGCGGCCGCTCTCGAAGAGTGTCCGCCGCTCCTTCGGAGCGGAATGAAATCGGGCGTCGCGCATCCACGGGTTCCGCTCGCTTCACCCGTGGCTACAACCCGTCACTCCTTCGGAGCGAAAGGCCTGCAGCGCTGGAGTTCTAAGGAAGCGGCGCGGTTTCGACGGGGTCTCCCGCCTCGGCCGCGTCGATCTTTTTCTTCACGACGTCAAACAGAATCCGCCGGTCGCGATCCGGCGGCGGGTCGTAGTCCGGGGCACACATTTCCAGCGCCTTCTTCCATGCCGTCAGGGCGGCATCTTTCTGGTCAGCCCGATATAAGGCATCACCGAGGTGGTCGTGCAGCACCGGTTCTTCGCCGCCGGCCAGCTTTAGCGCTTGGCGCAGGTAGTAAATCGCATCCTCAAACTTGCCACGCTTGTACAAAACCCAGCCGAGGCTATCGAGGCTTGCATGCGACTTGGGATTCTGAGCCAGCGATAGGCGGATCATCTTCTCCGCACGCTCAAGCTCCTGGCCGGAGTCCGCGAGAGAGTAACCCAGATTGTTGTTGATGCCTGGGTCATTGGGGTCGATTTCGTAGACCGCCTCAAGCTGCTGGATGGCCTGGGCCTCGCGGCCGGTGTTCTGATAGACCTCCGCGAGAAATCCGCGCAGGTCGATGACCATCGCCTGATCAAAGGCCTCTCCAGCCGTTTTCGCGTCGAGCTCCGGCCGCAGCATTTTGTTGATCTGGCGTTCGGCCTGATCGTACCGTTCGGCCGCGATCAGGAGACCCACGAGCGAAAAGTTTGCGGCCCTCGCCTCGGTGATGGCTTCGCGAAGCCCAAGCAGGAGTGCCGCGTGTTTGTTCTCGGGCGCGCCGTTTTGCAACTGCGTCTCGATGGTTTTCCGGCGATCTTCGGCGGCGGCGACTCGATCGCGATAAAGATCGGCGGCTTCGTCGAAACGCTTTGCAAATCGGTAAGAATCGCCCAGGAGCGACTCGAAGGTCGTCCTGCTTCCCGGCCGCTCGGTGTTCATTCGGGCGACCTCGATGGCTTCGTCCCATCGCCGCGCTGACCAGCAAAGCCGGATGAGGGCCGCGTTGAGATCGATGTCGTCGGCATCCGGGCGCATCCATTTCAGCGTCAGTTGGATGGCTTCGAGATGTCGTTTCGCTGCCTGAAGACGGCTGAGGAGTTGGATTTGCAGAATGCGATTGGCCGGCTCCTCCTTCAGCCACAGGCGTGCCGCGGCGATGGCCTCATCGTGGCGACCGGCGCGGCCGAGCGTGGCAAGAAAGGTCCCGCGCCGCAGGCCGTCTTCGGGCGCGGCATCGAGCCATGACCTGGATGCCGCGATCGCGTCGTCCCATTGCTCCGCGTTGGTCAGCACGCCGATCAACATGGTGGTGAAGGTCGCGTTCTGCTCCCTTAAGTCCTTTCGGGCCAGAAACTCACGCAGCAACGCGGCGGACGTTGCCCAGTCTGCCCGGCTGTCGGCGACGCTGAGCAGGTCCTGCATGTAGCCGAGGTCGCGCGGGCGCGCCTTGAGCAATTCACGAAGGACTTTTCCGGCTTCCTCGAATTGCAGCAACCGTGTCAGAAAGCCGGCCAACAACTCGAGGGCGGCAGGCTCATCGGGACGGATTTCCAGTGCTCTGCGCGTCTGGGCAAGTGCCTTCTCGAAGTCATTCACGGCGGCGTGGCTTCGCGCGATTTCAAGATGGGTCTCCCAGTCCAGCGGGTACTTTTCCAGAATCACCTGCAGCGCGGCCAGATATTCCTCAAAGCGGGCCTGCGGCGTCGCGGCGCCGCTGGTGGTGAGGGCGAGCATCGCCCGGCAGCGCTCCACCGCCGGACCTTCGATCTTGAGTGCTTCGTAATCCGAGAAATACTCGCGGCACTTGTCGATCTGGCCGCGATTCAGGTAGTGAACGATGAGCCGTTCGCGCGCGGCGACGTGGCGCGGGTCGACGTCGTCGAGGATGCGACGAAACAATTCCTCGGCCTCCTCGTGCTCGCCGCGGCGCTGGGCCATCTCGGCGAGGCGATAGAGCGGTTCGGCGTCGGTCGGCGCCATTTCGAATGCGGCGAGGAAGGATTCCTTCGCGGCTTCGTGCTCGCCCAGGGCGGCGTGTGCCATGCCTTTGGCAAGGTGCAGCGATCGACTCGGTGCTTCGCGCTCCAGGCCAGATTTAGCGGCATCGAGAGCCTCGTCCCAGCGGCGCATCTGCGCCAGACTGAGCGCGAGGCTTCCATAAGCATTTCCCAAAGTGGGATCGAGCCGGATCGCGGCACGAAATTCGTCGATGGCCGGCTCAGATTGGCCCTCAAGGGCGAGGAGGTCTCCCAGAATCAGTCGACCGACCGGGTCGTCCGGGGACTTTTCCGACGCCGTGTGCGCCGCAGATGCAAATGCATCCACCTTGCCCGAGCTCTTCACGAGCTGCATGACCCGTGCGAAAGCCTCCGGCCGGCGTCGCACCAATTCGCCGACCCGTGCGCAGGCTCGATCCGCCTCGCCGCTTCCGAGGTGGATTTCGATGAGAAGACTCGCCGCTTCGATACCCTTCTCTTTGTCCTCCACAATCCGCTCAAGCAGCTTTATCGCGTCCTGGGTTTGATCGCGGGCGAGGAGCATGCGTGCCAGCGAAAGAATTGCACCGGCGTCGCTGCTCTCTTTTCCCAGGCGGGCAAGCTCCGCGTCGTAGCGCTGCGGCACGCCACCCGCCTCGCAGACCTCGCGGAGCAGCTCCAGCCGACCTCCGCCTGAAGCCGCGTCACCGGTCCATGCATGCGCGGATTCGAGCGCCGGTTCCACCCGGCCGGCCAGCGCCATCACGACGATGCGCCGTCGAGCCGTGATCGCGTCGTCCGGCTTTTCCCTCAACGCGCGGTCGTAGGCGGCCAGCGCGGCCTCATGGTCGCCCAAGTCGGCGCGAAGCGCGCCGAGCGTTGCGGCCGCGCGGCCGGAAAAGAGCGTTGTCGTCTCCTGCAACTCCGAATCATGACGAAGCGAGCCGGAGAGCTGGTCGATCGCGGCGAGATAGGCGTCGTATTGCCCGGCCGCCGCGGCGAGGTAGCCGAGGGCGTGCAGGGCCTGGGCCAGCCCCAGGTGCGACAGCGCGGCGTCGGTCGATGCCGCACCGTCGTCATCCGCCATGAGTGCAAGCCGGAACGCGGAGACCGCCGCCTCGTTCTTCTGTTCGGCGGCCGCAAATTCCCCCAACAGGCGATGAGCCGTCACGCTTCGCGGCTCGCTCTCGAGCACCAATCCAAGTTGCTCGCGGGCAGCGGCCACATTGCCCATTCGGGCGGCCGCGCGTGCGTACAAGACCCGGGCCGAATTCAAACCCGGATCGGCGTCGATCCCTTTTTTCAGAATCTCAATTGCATCGGACCAGTGGCCGTTGTCGAATCGCTTCGCGGCTCTCTGCAACTGCCGTTGCCCCGCGGCTTTGCGGCTTGCAGACACGGGCTTCGACTGCTTCTGCATCTTCTTGGCGGGAAATTCCGGCGCCGGCTTGATGTGCTCCAACGCCGCGCGCGCCCGGTTCTGCAACACAGGCGGCCCGGCGGCCAGTGCAGACAGTTGCGCAATGAGAGTTGCGCTCGCAAGCAATGAAAAGGAAATGGTCCGTACGCCGGTTCGGAAAGCACACACGGTCATCGCACTCCTCAACCGATTCTATGGTGCTTAACGGGCGCTTTTTTGCCGACCCTTGCCTCCGCTGGAACGGGACGAGCGCGAAGCGGCCGGCTTGCGCTCTGTTTCGCGAGCCGAAGCCTTCGGGCGCAAGGAATCGGCGGCCGGCCGCGCCGTGGGGCCCGCCCCGGTTTTTTTGGCGGCCTTCGATGTTGATTCGGCCGGGCCTGCCGACAGTCCGGCCTGAGGGGCCTTCGGAGGAGCGCTTTTTGGGGCGACCTCCGGCTTGCGCGCGACGCGGCGGGGGGCATGCGCCGCGGCGTAGCGCTTGAACATCGCATAGAAATTGGCCCCGTCCCGTTCGCCGAAGACGCCGGCGACAAACCTGTGAGCCTCGTCGTGCGGGGTGCCGGCCGGAAGGCAGTTGCTTCGCTCGAGGATCGCGAGCATGTGCTCGTCAAGGGGGACGTCGCCATGGCTCAAATAGCGATTCCGGAAAAACGCGGCCGCGTGCGGCGTCAGGCCGTCGAGACGATCGAGAAAAACATTGACCGCCTTCTTGGACTGCGTCTTCAGGAAGCTGATATCCAGATGGTGAAGCGAATTGAAGATCGCGTTCAGCACCTGGGTTATTTCCGTCGCCGCGCGCCGGCCTCCGGGAAAATCGACGCCGAGCGACTGGATCATGTCGGCGACCGGCGTGACGCGCAGTTCATTGATGTCCACCACCGATTCGAGCAGCTTGCGCAAGGCGGCCGCCGACCGCTGCTCGCTCGCATGATTGCAGAGCACGCCGAGCAGAAGCACCTGCATGGGATCGTCGACGAGTTCGAGCGACGCCTTGCCTCCGTCCTTCTTCAGCCGGGCGTAGAGCTGCTTGATTCGCTTCACGTATTCGGGGCGGTTCTTCATGCCTCGTCCTCGGTTTCGGGTTGAATCGTGTCACGACCGATTAACTCAGTTTGGCCGGCCATCGGGCCGGCCGCCGCATCGTGCGCGTCGGGGTCCCCCTCTGAATGCACATCATCGCCGGCGACGGCCTCGTTGCCGGAACTCATCAGGCGGAAGGTATCGAGGGCCTTCTTGATGCCCTCGTCGAGATGAAAGCGGATCGCGGGACACTGACGCATATTTATCTGTTTTGCGAGCCGCGTTTGAATCATGCCGCGGGCGCTTTGAAGCCCCATCATCGTCGTGCGGGCGTCGCCCGTTTCGCCCATGACGCTGACGTAGACGTGCGCGACCTTCATGTCCGGGGAGATTTCCACGCGCGTCACGCTGGCAAAGCGGCTGACGCGGGGGTCGGAAATCCGATTGGCGATCGCCTCGCTGACGACGTCCCGAACAAAATGGGAAACGCGCTCCTTCCGATAGGCCATATTCTTCGCAACTTCCCCGGAGAGCCGGGTCGTACCGGCCGGTTCGGACCGCGGACCCGGCGAGGGTCAAAAGAGTTCGATCTCGTAATCCACCATGCTCACACCGCGATCGACGCGCACTTCGTCGACAATTTTCGACAGACAGCTCTCGGTGAAGCGGCGGCTGTTTGAGACGAGAGCGACCGCAAGGAGGCACTGCCGATGCTCGTCAAGGTGATCCACCTCCGCCACGGAAACGTTGTGCCTGCCCAGCCGGTCCTTCAAACTCTTGATCGCCCGCCGCTTGTCCTTGAGCGACATCGCGCCGGGAATCGTGAGCGACAACTGTAGGACACCGACGTTCATTCCGCTTTCGTGCCGCCCCAACGGCGCGGCCGCCGTCCTTGCGCTCAGCTCTTCAGCGTGCGCGCGATCTTGATGATCTCAAATGCTTCAATGATGTCACCGGGTTTCACGTCGTCGAACCCGGCGATCTTCATGCCGCACTCCAGGCCGGCCTTGACTTCCTTGGCGTCGTCCTTGAATCGGCGGAGCGAGTCGAGCGTGCCGTTGTCCTTGACGACGACGCCGTCGCGCACCACGCGCACGACGTTGTTGCGGTGGATGGCGCCCTCGCGGACGAAACAGCCCGCCGCCTTGCCCACCTTGGTG
>DATMEE010000195.1:0-2582 GCA_035557035.1 Phycisphaerae bacterium | reverse complement strand
CGCCGCGCAGCCGCGAGAAGTTGGTGCCGGTGCCGGAGCCGTACTTGAACAGGCGCGCCTCGCGCACCCACAGGTCCATGATGCCGCCTTCGTTCACCAGATCATCCTGGATGCCCTGGATGAAGCAGGCGTGCGGCTGCGGGTGCTCGTAGGACGACTTCGACTTGGTCAGCTTTCCGGTCTGGAAATCGACGTAGTAGTGGCCCTGGCTCGGACCATCGATGCCGTAGGCCCAGTGCAGTCCAGTGTTGAACCACTGCGGCGAGTTCGGCGCGACGCGTTGCGTCGCCAGCATGTAGCGCAGCTCGTCGAAGAACGCCTGCGCGTCGGCATCGGAATCGAAATAGCCGCCCTTCCAGCCCCAATAGGTCCACGTGCCGGCGAGCCGGTCGAACACCTGCCTGGATGACGTTTCGCCGACGATGCGCTCTTTCTCCGGCAGGGCGCCGAGCGCCTCGTCGTCGGGCACCGAGCGCCACAGGAACGACGGGACGGTCTCTTCCTCGACTCGTCTCAGCGCTGCGGGCACGCCCGCCTTGCGGAAATACTTCTGCGCCAGCACGTCGGAGGCAACCTGGCTCCAGAACGCCGGGACTTCGACGTTCTCCGCCTTGAACACCACCGAGCCGTCGGGATTACGGATTTCAGACGTGGTCAGCCGGAATTCGATCTCCGCGTAGGGAGACTGGCCGTCCTTGGTGAAGCGCCGTTCGATCCGCATTCCTTTGCCCCTTTTGGGCGCCGACTGCTTGGTGAGGATAGGCCACCAAATATAAGCCGCCGACGCATTTTTTCAGCGCGGACCTGCCGTCCGCCCGCGCTCTTGTGAACCGGGTTGGCCCGGCGCTCTGTGTCGCGTTCCCCGTATCCCCGGCACCGACTGGCGCCGGCTCGTCCACGACGGTTGATCCGCCGTGCCACACGCGGGACCCTGCACGCGCCCGAGCCGTCAGCCCCGGCGGCGAGGTCCAGAACCCTTTTTGGGAGTGTCCGCCGGGCACTTCGTACTGCCCCCCGCCGAACATCCAAACGCTAAAACGACTTCCCGCTGCCGTCAAGCAGTAGTGGGTGAATCTGAATCAAACGCTAAGGCTGGTGGGGAGGCTGTGAATTCCGGGGAGGGAATCGGGTGCAGCACGGGAAGTATCGGAGATTCCGAGGGGATTCGGAAGGGGCATTTGTCACATTCGGTTCGCGGTCCTGTCGCCAGCCTGTCATGGAACCAAAAAAACCTGTCCCGCGACCGCCGCCCGCGGAGTGACCCGGACCCGAGTCGGAGCCTGTCAAGGCGGAAAATGACCGTCGAAAAATCGTCGTCGTGACGATCAAGTTCGCCGAACAACGAGAAAGTCCCATGGCTGTTGGGCGAATCTCGTGTCGTGCCTGAAAATCGATTCTCGCCGGGCCGTGCGATGGACTTTCCCGGGTTGAACTGGCATCACGGCGCACCGATCGGCGCCGCACACGCAATGAAAATCAAAACCTTCTTTACGCGCTTCTTCACTTGGTGGAACGGCCAGACGTTCGGCACGCAGGTGTGGACCGCGCTGTACGGCGAATTCGTCGGCGACGATGAGTTCGGCAACCGCTATTACCGCACCAAGGGCCGCAAGATCGACCCGTCGCTCGGCTTCGAGCGCCGCTGGGTGATCTACCACGATGACGCGGAAGCCTCGCAGATCGGTCCGGCCTGGCACGGCTGGATGCACCATACCGTCGACACGCCGCCGACCGAGGAGTCGTACAAGCCCTGGGCCTGGGAAAAGCCGCACCGGCCGAACCTGACCGGTACACCGGGCGCGCAGCGCCCGACCGGCTCGACGCTAGCGCAAGGCCGCCGCCCGAAGGCGACCGGTGACTACAAGGCGTGGGTGCCCGGGGCGAAGAGCTGAAAGCGCCCGCCTCGCCGATGTCGGCGGCAATCCGCTGCTGCCATGCGGTGGCAGTGATGCGGCGGGTGTTTGGGACACCGTTTTCATGACCGGCGGTCTCGGCACCCGTATCCGCGCGATCCTCGATCGCGCTGTTCGGACCGCTGCGAGTTTCACGCGGGCTCGGCGCCGTGCCTTGTTTGCGCTTGCGGGCGCCGCGCTCGCCGCGTTTGTGCTGTACGGCTGCGATAGAAATGAGCAACACATCGTTGCCGAACTCGACCGGCTGTCGCGCGGCGAGGGGCCGGGAGAGTTCTTCGCGCGCTTCGACTACATCTGCTTCGACTCCGCAGACGGAGTTCCCAAAGAGGAGTTCACCGAGGCCGCAGCGAAGAAGAAGATACCCATCACGGTGTCGTGGTCGGCGTGCGGCGTGGACCGCTCCTGCTGCAGCCTAAACAGCGAACAGGTTGGCGTTGTGGGGCTGGTGAAGGGCTATGCCATCCGGTGCGTCGAGTTGAGGAAGGTAAGCAGCGCCTTTTTTACCGAACCGCAGCGCGCGATGTGCGCGAAGCCCTCTGAACTCGTCGTCAAACGCGAAACCTTCACAAAGGCGGAGCGAATCCTCCATCGCTCGTGGCTCAGCAGACATGGGCAGACGTATTACTCCATCACGGAGAAGCAGCCATGATCGACGACAACACCACATCT
>DATMEE010000194.1:0-2902 GCA_035557035.1 Phycisphaerae bacterium | reverse complement strand
GCGCTGGACGATCGTTATTACGATCTGGAGAAATTTCACGGAGAAGATGGGGCGCGCATGGCGGCACAAAGCCACAGCGCGGCGATCGATCGCGTGGAGAAGATCGTGGCAGCGGAAGGGATCGACTGCGATTTCGAGCGGCTTGACGGTTACCTGTTCGAGCCACCTAACGAATCACTCAAGAATCTCGAACATGAGTTTGAGGCCGCCCGCCGCGCCGGCCTGGCCGTCGAATGGGTCAAGAACGCACCGATTGAGGGCTTCGAGACACACCGCACGATTCGTTTTCCGCGCCAGGCGCAGATTCATCCGCTGAAATATTTGCATGGTCTGGCCGAGGCCGTGAAGCGTCGCGGCGGCCAAATCTTCACGGGCACCAAGGTTGAGGAAGCCCTCGGGGGGGCGAACGCGCACGTTCTGACGGCAAACAAGTTGACCGTGACGGCGAAAGCGGTGGTCGTGGCGACAAACTCCCCGATAAACGATCGCTACGTCATTCACACAAAACAGGCTCCCTACACATCGTACGTGATCGGCCTCCAGGTCCGCCGTGGAGACGCTACGCGCGCTCTCTTTTGGGACACGGCCGAGCGCGCCGGAATGGAAACCGGGCTGGGCGTGGTGCCGTACCATTACGTGCGCGTCGCGAAAGGCGATGGCGATGACAACGAAGTGCTGATCGTCGGCGGCGAAGATCACAAGAGCGGCCAGGCCGAAGATTTCGAGCAGCGGTTTCAGCGCCTGGAGGATTGGGCCCGGGCGCGCTGGCCGAAAGCAGGCGACATTTTGTTCCAGTGGTCGGGTCAGGTCATGGAAACGGTCGACGGCCTTGCTTACATCGGGCGAAATCCGGCGGACGAGGATAATGTCTACATCGCCACGGGCGATTCAGGGAATGGCATGACGCATGGTGTGATCGCGGGAATGCTGATTTCCGAGTTGATCCGCCGCGGTGATCACGCGTGGGCCAAACTTTACGATCCATCCCGGATCACGGCGCGGGCGGCCTTGGATTTCGCCAAGGAAAACATCAACGTTGCCAAACAATTCGTCGATTATTTCACGAGTGGCGATGCGGCTTCGGCGGACGATTTGAAACCGGGCGAAGGAGCAGTTGTCCGGCGGGGCCTGGCAAAGGTGGCAGCTTATCGTGATGAATCGGGGATCCTCCACGAAATGACGGCCGTTTGTCCGCACTTGAAATGTATCGTGCACTGGAATCGGACAGAGACGACGTGGGATTGTCCTTGTCACGGCTCGCGTTTTGATTCGCTCGGCAAAGTGTTGAATGGCCCGTCGGTGGCCGATCTGGCGCCGATCGAAGGCGGCGGCTCGTGATTTTCGACTTCGTAGTTCGCAGACTGAAATGGTTGGCGGCCATTCCCGGGGCGCCGCAGGTTTTCGATGCGCTGCTGCTCGGCTCAACCGGCCTCTTTTATCGCGCTCGATTCCGCGCTATCAGCGACGTCGAGACGGCTGTAAGACAATGGCCCGGAATGAAACCCGGCGTGCATCGGCTGGGCGGAATCGGGTTCTTTTTTCACGGAAAGGAATGCGGCCACATCCACGGAAACGGTTTGCTCGATTGTTTTGTCGGGAGGGCGCTTCGGGATGAGCTGGTGCGAGAGCGACGGGCATCGCCCCATCATATTTTCCCGCGCTCGGGCTGGGTCAGCTTTTGGATCAGGACCGAGTCCGATCTGCCGAATGCATTGGAGTTGATGCGAATCGCGCAGCAATATCGAACAAGCAGACAGGGGGCCGCCGCATGAACATCGAATCGTTTCGCGAATACTGTTTGAGCAAACCGGCCGCGTCGGAAGACACTCCATTTGGGCCGGAGGACATTGTCTTTAAGGTCGAGGGTAAGATGTTCGCCATAGCGGCCCTCGATGAAGTGCCGCCGCGCGCGAATTTGAAATGCGATCCGGACCTCGCGCTCGAGTTACGCGATCGCTACGAACAGGTGACTCCCGGTTACCACATGAACAAGAAACATTGGAACACGATAGAGCTCGACGGTGTTATTCCTGAGCGGGAGATCAGGGAAATGATCGATCGGTCGTACGATCTGGTCGTGCAGAGTCTGCCGAAAGCCCGGCGCGAGAAGCTGGGCAAATCGTAGCCGCGCTGGGCAGGTGGATCGGACGCTTCGTCACGATGTTTGGAAGTGGCGGCGAAGCCGCGATTAGTGCCATCGCGCGACGGAGCGCCCGATCAACCTAGTGCGCGTGAGCAGTAACGTCGCGCAATTGCACTTCGCCGACGTCGAGCTGCAACGCTTCGCGCGCGACGCGGAGGAAACTGTCGGGTCGATCGGTCAAGGCGACTTGGAGGGTGCCGGTGTTCGTCTCCGGAGCGTGCAGGTTTTCGCGGAGCAAAAGGTCGCGCACGGCGTTCGCGCAATTCTGGGCGGAGTCGACAAGGGTGACGGCATCACCGAGAAGCCGCGCCATGGCGTTGCGCAAGAGCGGGTAATGCGTGCAGCCGAGCACCAGTGTGTCGATCCCTTCGTCAACGAGAGGGCCGACATATTGCATTATGATCTGGTCGGTGATCGGATTCTCGAGCCAGCCCTCCTCGATCAGCGGAACCAGGAGGGGACAAGCGTGCGTCGTTAGGCGAATCTCGGAGTTGAGTGAGCGCAGGGCGCGTTCGTACGCACCGCTCTTGATCGTCGCCCGCGTTCCAATCACCCCGATGTGACCGGTCCGGGTGGCGGCGATGGCCGCCTGGGCGCCCGGCAGAATCACTCCCGTCACCGTCACCGGGATGGTCTCGGTGAGCTGCGCAAGAGCGACGGCGGAAGCCGTGTTGCAGGCGACCACGACAGTTTTGGCGTTCTCTTCCAGCAGAATCGCCGCGATCTCGAGACTGTAGCGCTGAACCGTGGAGGCGCTTT
>DATMEE010000193.1:0-4252 GCA_035557035.1 Phycisphaerae bacterium | reverse complement strand
CGCGGTTTCGAGGGCTTCGATCTGGCAGAAGAAGAGCTTCTTTTCCCGTTCGGATGTATTCCAGTATTCGAGCAAACGTGAGGTCGTGGGGGTGACACCCACATACCCACCCTGGCGCCACATTGCGATTCGCGGGCGAATGCGGTTGACGAGCTTGTTGGGCTCGATGCGGTCCTGGGTCCACTCCGTGTCAAATTCGAGTTGCTTCTGACCTTTTTTTCGCGGCTTTGCAATCGGAACGAAATAGGAACTTTCCCGACGGCCTGCAACGATCTCGTCCGTGATTCCCTCGTCGGTGAAGCGGAAATGTCGCCTGGGCTCATCGAATGGAGAATTCAGAATTGGGTTTTCGATAACGACTTGAGTCATGGCGGCCCAAACGTGTTTTGGCGTACTGCCGAGGCAGTGTCACTTTTCCGTGGCGGCGACGCGGGCGGGGTCGTGGGAGAGGGTTTCGCCGATGGTCATGCGCTGCATTTCGCTGGTGCCCTCGTAGATCTCGGTGATCTTGGCGTCGCGCAGGTAGCGCTCGACCTCGCCCTCGCGGCAGTAGCCCATGCCGCCGAAAATCTGGATGGCCTGGTTGGCGCAGAAGCTGGCCGTCTCGGCGGCGAAGAGCTTGGCCATGGCGGGGATGTGCAGGCTGTGCTTGTTCAGCCCCTTGAGCCAGCAGCCCTTGTAGAGCAGGGCGCGGGAAGCGGCGATGCGGACGGCCATGTCGGCGATCTTCCACTGGATGGCCTGGAAGTCGGCGATGGGCTTGCCGAACTGCTTGCGCTCCAGGGCGTAGCTTACGGAGCGATCGAGGGCGGCCTGGGCGATGCCGACGGCCTGGGCGGCGATGCCGAGGCGGCCGCCGTCGATGGCGGTGAGGCCGATCTTGAGGCCCTGGCCGCGCTGGCCGACGGTGTTCCAGGCGGGGACGCGGCAGTTTTCGAAGATGAGCTCGACGGTGCTGCTGCCGCGGATGCCGAGCTTGTCCTCGTGCTTGCCGACGGTGAGGCCGGGGGTGGTTTTCTCGACGAGGATGCAGGTGGAATTGCGCTTGTCGCCGGGCTCGGTGCGGACGAAGAGCAGAATCGCGTCGGCCTCGGCGCCGTTGGTGACCCACATCTTGGTGCCATTGATATGCCACTCGTCGCCCTTCAGCTCGGCGCGGCACTTCATGGCGCCGGCGTCGGAGCCGCTGCCGTGCTCGCTGAGGCTGAAGCAGTTGAGCCACTGGCCGGTGGCCATTTTTGGGAGCCAGGCCTGCTTCTGCTCGTCGGAGGCGAACTTGAGGATGGGGTCGATGACGAGGGAGTTCTGCACGCTGTTGATGACGCCGACGGAAGCATCGGCCCAGGAGAGCTCTTCGACGACGATGGCCGAGGCAAGGGCGTCCATGCCGGAGCCGCCGTACTCCTCGGGGAAGCAGATGCCCATGTAGCCCATTTCGCCGAGCTGGCGGACGATGTCGGCGGGGAATTCGCCCTTGACGTCGCGCTCGATGGCGCCGGGGGCGACGACGGTGCGGGCGAACTCGCGAATGTTGTCACGGAGCAGCGCGTGGTCTTCGCCCAATTCGTAGCCGAAGGGGAGGGATTGTTCGGTCATGATGGACATTCAGTCACCTGTATTGCCGCCCCGGCTCATGCACTCTGGCGGGCGTATTCGGCGCGGGCGATGAGCATGCGCTGGACCTCGCTGGAGCCTTCGCCGATTTCGCAGAGCTTGTTGTCGCGGACGAGGCGCTCGACGCAGACGTCCTTCGTGTAGCCGGCGCCGCCGTGAATCTGGATCGAATCCCAGCCGACACGGCTGGCCATCTCGCTGGCGAAGAGCTTGGCGATGCTGCTCAGCTCCTTGTCGGGACGGCCGGCGTCGTGGGTGACGGCGGCCTGGCGGACGAGGAGGCGGGCGGCCTCGATCTGGGTTTCCATGTCGGCCAGCTTGAACTGGATCGCCTGGTGCCGATTCAGCGGCACGCCCATGCTGTGGCGCTCGGCGGAATACTTGACGGCTTCTTCGAGGCAGCCGCGGGCCAGGCCGACCGAGAGCGCGCCGATGGTGCAGCGGCCGCGGTCGAGGACGCGGAGGGCGTCAATGTAGCCGTGGTGCAGCTCGCCGCACAGATTTTCGGCGGGGATCTGGCAGTTCTCGAAATTGACGGGGACGGTGTCGCTGCCGCGCATGCCCATTTTATCTTCAGGCTCGCCGAGGATGAGGCCGGGGGTGTTTTTTTCGACGAGGAAGGCGGAGATGGTGCGTGCGCCCCGCTCGGCGCCCTTGGTGCGGGCGGTGACGACGAAGACATCGGCGCGGAGGGCGTTGGTGATCCAGAATTTCGCGCCGTTCAGGACCCAGCCCTTTGAGTTCTGCTCGGCGCGGGTGGTCAGGGCCTCGGCATCGGTGCCGCAGTGCGGCTCGCTGAGGCACCATGCCCCGATGGCGTCACCGGTGGCGAGCTTCGGCAGCCAGTGGCGCTTCTGCTCGTCGTTGGCCGCGAGGCGGATGTGGGTGGAGCAGAGGCCGGAGTGGGCGGCGATGAAGAGGGCCGACGCGCCGCACCATCGGGCGATCTCCTCGACGACGACGGTCATGCCGAGCAGGCCGAGTCCCGCGCCGCCGTATTCATCGGGAAACGACACGCCGAGGATGCCGACGCGGCCCATCTCCTTAAACAGATCGGTCGGGATCCACTTTTCGTCGTCCCACTTGCGGGCGCGCGGCGCGATCTGCTCGGCGGCGAAGGCGCGGGTGACGTCGCGGATGGCGACATAATCCTCTGGCAGCTCGAAGTTCATCAGGGCTGTCTCGTTTCTATCACCTTGTGGCAATGAAGGATGGGATGCACACGCAGAGTCGCGCGCCCCACGCTTGTGAATCCATCGATCTTAGAAAATCCGGCGGGCGGAGTCAAAGATCAGGGCGAGCCGCCGGATTCGGCCGGGGCGAGGGTCTGGCGACCCTTTTCGTCGTTGCCCAACCGCCAATGCGCGGCGTGGGGATCCTGTCCGATTAGCAGGGTCGTGTTCGGTTCGGCAGATTCCAGCAGGAAACGCTCCTTGTTTTTCATGTTTTCAAAGGGCATGAGGTCATAGGCCATGTTGAATCGGAGGCCCAAGTGGGCGGAGGTGGGCATGAGGTCGGCCGGGAGAATCGCCCGCCGGTTGCCGCTCTCAAATACGACGCTCTGCTGGTGCCGGGTGTGGCCGGGGAAGGGACGCACGCGGACGCCGGGGACGATTTCGGCTTCGCCGTTGACGAATGAAAGGACGCCGGACGTTTCGAGCGGAGCGAGGTTTTCGCGGCGATAAGTGCCGGTCATGACGGCGTGGCCGGTGACGGCGTCGTCCCACTCGCCTTGTTGCACGATGTATCGGGCGCGGGGGAAGGTGGGGATGAAGCCGCCGTTGCCGTCGGGCATGGTGGCGCCGCCGGCGTGGTCGAAGTGAAGATGGGTGAGGATGACGAAGTCGATGGACTCGCGGTCGATGCCGGCGGCGGCGAAGGAATCGGCGAGCCAGTAGTTGCTGAACTTGAAGAAGCCTTGCTCCTTGGCGTCGAACTTGGAGGGATGGCCGCAGCCGGTTTCGATGATGATTTTTTTTCCGGCGGTGTCGAGATAGAAGCAGTTGGTGGCGAGGGGGATTCGGTTGGCGTCGTCGACATCGACGAGCCTGGACCAGATGGGCTTGGGGATGATGCCGAACATGGCGCCGCCGTCGAGCCAGAGGGGGCCGCCGTCGAGGACCTTGAGCGCGAGATCACCGATGCGGATTTGCGGAGGCGAGGAAACTGCGCCTTGGCGGGCTGTTGCACTCATAACTGTTTTCTAGTGGGAAACTCCGGTGCTTTCGCCGCGAACCTTCGCAATCAAGTCACGGCCGAATTCGTCGATCTCGTTCGATGTCATTCCGCTGTCGACAAAGTCCTGGCGGACAGGAGCGAGGATTTCATCAAAAGTCGGCGCGCTCACGCCTTGCCGGATTAAGTCGGCTGCGTATTGCGAAATATCACGGCCGAGCGCGACCGCGCGCTCGCGGAGCTTTTCCTCCACTTCCGGCGTGATGGAAATCGTAAGCGTCATAGGCAATCCTCTTACAACATCATAGACCAGGATCGAGGATCATGGTAGGAATGCGATGCGAATCTGTCATCACTTTCGATTGCCAGGCTCGTCGTTATAATCGGACCGGCTAGCGGAATGGGCTGTTCATATTCATTTTTGTCGAGTGGAGTTTTGCATGTTGCTGGCGGAAAAACTGGC
>DATMEE010000192.1:0-4332 GCA_035557035.1 Phycisphaerae bacterium | reverse complement strand
GACTTTTTTGTGCGAACTCAGAAAGAGTCGATCGATCTGGTCCGGACGCTGAGCGAGGCGGAGCTGGAATCACCGGCCGGCGAGGAGGCGCACCCGCTGTTCGCGACGAAGGCGCAGGCCGTGGGCACGGCGGTGATGCATGAGACGTTTCATGCGGGGCAGATTGCGATGATTCGGCGGGAGCTGGGGCGGAAGGCGCTACGGTAAACCTGCCCGTAAATTGGCCTAGGTTCTCTGCAACCAAAAAAAAGATGCTTGAAAAACCGGCGAACCAGGCCGGGGCATCAAACGTATGGATGGCTGATCTACTCCTTCTTCTCCATTGCGGCAGGGATGATCGATTCGGCTTGGCCGAGTCGGTCGTCCCTTTTTCTTTTTCGCTCCGCGGGGAGTGCAACAACGGGAACAGGCGATCTGAGATTGACAGGCAATTGCGAAAACAATGGGATATCTGATCGAATCCGCCGCTCCTTTGGAGCGGACTGAAATGGGGCGCAACCAATCCACGGGTGCCGCTTCGCTCCACCCGTGGCTGCAACCCGTCGCTCCTTCGGAGCGAAGACTCGGCGCCTCGAAACCCGAGCTTCAAATTTTGAAGTCGAGGCTGTTATGAAATCGTTTCGGAAAGAGCTTTGGTTTCACGTCTCCACCCGGCGCGCCTATGTGAACATCACGCCGCAGGTGGAGGAGGCGATTCGCGAGAGCCAGATTCGCGAAGGCCTCTGCCTCGTCAATGCGATGCACATCAGCGCGAGCGTGTTCATCAACGATGACGAGCGCGGACTGCACGCAGACTTCGAATCATGGCTTGAGGGGCTGGCGCCGCATGAGCCGCTCAACCAGTATCGCCACAACGACACCGGCGAGGACAACGCCGACGCGCACCTGAAGCGCACCATCATGGGCCGCGAGGTCGTCGTGGCGATCACCGACGGCAAGCTGGACTTCGGGCCGTGGGAGCAGATTTTCTACGGAGAATTCGACGGCAGGCGAAAGAAGCGGGTGCTGGTGAAATTATCGGGGAGTGAAGCGATTATCGCTTCTCGCCGGCGGCGGCGATGGTGAAATAAAAAGGCCGCACGACTTTGATTTTCATCGTGCGGCCTTTGTTCTTGTTCATCGTTGATGCCGACTGAACGGCGCTGGTTAGCCCTTCTTGGCGGGAGCGGGTTCGCTTGCCTTCTCCGCCGCGGTCTTCTCAGTGCTTCCGGCAGCAGCGGCGGGCTTCTTCTCGGCGCTGGCGTCCGCCGGCTTGTTCGCCGTATTTGCGGGCGCAGCCGCCGGGGCGCCGTCCATGTTCATGCCCGCAGGAGGCTGGCCGATGGTGATCGTCTTGCCATCCGGGCTTGCCACGGGAGTTCGTGCGGCTGTCGGATTCACGCGGGGCATGACCGCCTGCGTGGTGACGGGCAGACTGAGCAACGGCACTGCGGGGTGATCGGTCTTCATGGTGATCTTGTCGCCGCCGGGGGTGGGCGTGTAGGTCGGCGGAACGTCGACTTTCAACCGGTAGGTAATCGAATCCTTGATGTCGGTCAGTTCCAGCTTAAGTTCCGGGTTGGTCGCCGCCACGTCGCTGATCTTCACCGGCTTGCCGGTGTTGCTGCGAATGTAGAACTGGCGAGTAATAGCCGTCGTCCGGCTCTGAGGCACGACGAGGGACGTTGGGGTGACATCCACGGCCGGCGTGACGAAGGCATAGGCCGGAATCTCGATGGTCGGAAACTCGGCATTGCCGGTGGCGACGGTGACGCGGGCGCTGACGTTGCCGGCGTCGAGAGGCGGCACGAGCGTGACGGTCAGCTCGTACTTCTTGCCTTCCTCGAGCGTGGTCATTTCGGCCTTGAGCTTCGGGCTGTTGCTGACCGGCGCCTCGGGCTTGATTGGCGTCTCCAGGTTATTCACGACGGTCAGCTTGCGGCTGACGGCATCGCCGGAGGCCTCGGCGGTGATGCGGCCGAAGGCGGCGGCGGCGGGCGTGACCTGCACGGGCTGCCAGACTTCGCCCTTGATCTGAAGCGTGATTTGAGCTTCAGCGCCGGCGACATTTGTGTGGACGGTGACGGTCTTGTTCACCGGGCCACTGGCGTTCTTCAGGCTCATGGTCATCGGGATTTTGCCGGTTTGCGTCGGCTGAACGATGCGGTCGTACTGGCCCGCGACGGTGCAGCCGCACGACGGCTTGACGGTGAGGATTTCGAGGGGGCCGGTGCCGGTGTTGGTGAAGTAGAAATCATGATTGACGTTCGAGCCGGACTTGACGCGGCCGAAGTCGTAGATCGGCGTATCGAATTTGACGGCGGGAACCTCGCCGGGCTTGAGCACGACCGTGGGGCTCGGAATGGCTGAACCGGGCTTGACGCCCGGCGCGCCGGGCGCGCCCGGCGCGGGCGGGCCGACTTGGGCGGCTGCCGGCTGACCAGGATGCTGGCCGGGCGGATGGTTGTGACCCGCATGCGGATCGGCCTGTGGCGGCTGAGCGGGCTTGGCTTCGACTTTCTGATCGGCGGGCTTGGGATCGGCGGGCTTTTGCTCCGCCGCCTTGGGATCAGTGGGTTTGGGATCATCGGCGATGACGCGCGATGCGCCGAGGGCGGCAATCGACACCACCAGGGCAGTGCCGAACAGTGTTTTCAGAATCCATGGTGTACGAGCGAACATTTTTTCTCCTTGGATAGAGTGCTTTTTTGTTTTCCCGATTTTCCATGTTCCGCGGTCGGCGGCCAAGACGGCTGACGCTTGCACGGATTCAGTTGCTTTCTCAATTGAATACGGGCAAGTATAGCGAATCGCAAATTTTCGGGCTGTAACAGGTGTGTAAACTCCGTGAAGGCGGGGAAAGCCGCAAATGGTGGCGGATAAATCTTTGCTGTCGTATGCTCAAATCGTCATGGCAACGGCATGTGCTGAGTGCTGATGATTTTCTGCTACGGACCCCGCCCGGCTAAGAACCTGGGGCTGTTCGTAGCCTGCGAGGTAAATCGTGACATGAGTGCAGAGACTCGCATTGAAAAGGACTCCATGGGTCCAATGACGGTTCCGTCGCACGCGCTCTGGGGGGCGTCCACCCAGCGGGCGGTCGAGAATTTTCCCATTTCCGGCTATCGATTCAGCCGGCCGTTCATTCGAGCCATGGGGATCGTCAAGCAGGCGGCCGCGGATGCGAACGCAAAGCTGGAGGTGCTTCCGCGGGAGAAGACCGACCTGATTATCAAGGCGGCGCAGGACGTGATTGACGGGCTGCTGGACGAGCATTTCGTGCTGGACATTTTCCAGACCGGGTCGGGCACGTCGACCAACATGAACGCGAACGAGGTGATCGCCAACCGCGCCATTCAGATGGCGGGCGGCGTCGTGGGCAGCAAGGAGCCGATTCATCCCAACGATCATGTCAATCAGTGTCAAAGCTCGAACGACGTCATTCCGACGGCCATGCACATCGCCGCGAGCGAGGCGCTGAAGGCCGATTTGATTCCGGCGCTGGAGGGACTGGCGCTGAAGCTGGGCGAGAAGGCGAAGGCCTTTGACGCGATCGTGAAGATCGGGCGGACGCACTTGCAGGATGCGACGCCGATTCGGCTGGGGCAGGAGTTTTCCGGCTATGCGGCGCAGGCGCGCTTGAGCGTGCGTCGGGCGCAGAAGGCGATCGAAGCGCTTCGCGAGCTGCCGATCGGCGGGACGGCCGTCGGGACCGGGATCAACACGCACAAAGATTTCGCGAAGACCATCGTCGGCGTGATTTCAAAAAAAACTGGGATGGCTTTTGTCGAGGCGGAGAATCACTTCGAAGCCCAGCATGCGAAGGATGGTTTCGTTGAAGCATCCGGATTACTTCGGACGATCGCGATCAGTCTTGGGAAGATCGCCAACGACATTCGATGGCTGGCTTCGGGTCCGCGATGCGGGATCGGGGAGATTCGATTGCCGGAGACGCAGCCGGGCAGCTCGATCATGCCGGGGAAGGTGAACCCGGTGATGTGCGAGATGCTGATGCAGGCGGTGGCGCAGGTCGTCGGGGCTGATGCGGCCGTCAGCCATGCCGCGTCCACGCTTGGGAATTTTGATCTGCACGTCGGCATGCCGGTGATGGCGCACAATTTTCTTGAAGGCACGCGCATCATGTCGCAGGCCGTCCGCGTGTTCACCGATCGAGCGGTGGCGGGCATCGAGGCGGACGCGCAGCGAGCGGAGCAACTCGTCGAGCAGAGTCTGGCCATGTGTACGTCACTCGCGCCTGTGATTGGCTACGACCGTGCGGCCGCCATCGCCAAGAAGGCGTATTCGACCGGCAAGACTGTGCGACAGGTTGCACTTGAAGAAGGCGTGCTTCCG
>DATMEE010000191.1:0-5934 GCA_035557035.1 Phycisphaerae bacterium | reverse complement strand
TCGCGGCCGGCCCCGAAATTTCTCACTGGCGTGTAAATCCGGAGCTGGATTGGGTCATAGCTACCATCTCACGATAAAATTGGGCTAAACTTGGGCGGGAGTTTGCAATGCCGCATACCATCGTTGAGCCAAAGCCGGGCGTGGATATGGGCCGCGTTATCGTCACGGTCGAGATCGCCAACGTGGAGGACCTCGATCGCTCCGGCCGCGGTGAAGTGAAACCCGCGGACATCCGTCGCGCGACCGTGGAAGCGCTGGTGGACACCGGCGCGACCTTTCTTTGCCTGCCGCAGAGCGTGGTGAATGCTCTGGGACTTCGATTCGAACGGACGAAGGAGGCCCGCACGGTGACGCACGTCGTGCCGATGGACATCTATCGCGGCGCGCGGATCGAGGTCGAAGGACGGGCATGCACGGTTGAGGTCATGGCGATAGCGGATGACCGATCACCGCTGCTAGGCCGGATTCCACTGGAGACGCTGGGTTTCTGGGTGGACGTGGCGAACCACAAGCTGGTGGGAAACCCGGAGCACGGGGGCAGTGGATGGCGGAAGTGTATCGGTGCTAAACCGCGACTCCGAAGCGCGTGAATCTCGCGTTGCGATTTGCTACGATGGGTAGAGAGCGACGAGTTAATCGCCTGAGACCAGCCCATATCGGAGGAGTTCAAGATGCAAATAGAGAGAATTACCCGCGATCCTGCGGTCATGGGTGGAAAACCCTGTATTCGGGGCATGCGGGTAACGGTGGGCACTGTCGTGGGTTTGCTCGCGGCGGGACGCAGTGAAGCGGAGATACTCGAATTGTACCCCTATCTTGAAGGCGAGAACCTGCGCGCCGCGTTAGTTGTTTCAACATCGCGGTTGGAAGACCCAGGGTAGTTGCGTCTGCTGCACGGTGCAGTCGATCTCATTCACTACGGTTAATTTTTCGCGCCAGGCGAGCTCGGCCGTCAGATTCATTGATTCTGGTTGCCCACGAAAGGAATGGCAAGAGTTTGGCTAGACGGACGGGATGCCTGAGCTTATTGATCGCTCTTGGCTCGATCTGACTGACGTAACCGCGGGATATTTTGAAAATCGTACCGCATTCAGACTGGGTGTAGGTAAAGCCGTCACCGATGCCAAATCGGAGCTTGAGAATCTCGCGCTCGCGATACGTCAAGCTCTTTAGTACGTGGTTGATACAATCTTCCGCTTTCTGCTCTCGAGTTTTTCGAACAGGCTCGATGTTAAATTCGCGCTTGACGACAAATTCTGCGTCTTTCCAGGCAGCGTCGAAATCAAAACATCCAATGAACTCATCAAAGGGAACACGCCAGAGTCGCTGTCGCCTGATCCGTATCCTCGGAGATGAACACCCCGGACAACAATTCGGTCGAGATTGATCCTCTTGTTTCCAGATGTGCTCGCACTTCAAACATCGATACTTCGAGTGCATGATAATCCTCCTGAATTCTCTTGGATGAGTCATAATCATGGCACAATGCTATCCGAAAACACCTGCTGTGTCAAGCAGACAAGCCGTTATGACGTGTCGTAAGTAAGGCACACCATCGAATTTGAAACAAAGCCACGCCGCGCTTATACTCTGATTTGATAAAAAACTGCACGGGAGAGTTTTTTGCGAACAGACTGCGATGCGTCGGCGGCGGTGTAGGTAGCTCGAGAGCCCGCGAACTATCGCCCGTTTTTCTCAATGACATTTCGGTCTGGAATCAATCGCCAGGGTTGCCCGCGCCGGCGGATTACCCTAGATCGCCAGGTCCTGCAAGGTACCGCGCCCACCGCTCCCTGACGGTCGCGGCTCTGTTTTACCTCGCTGGCGCTTCGGGCTTGGAATCAATCGCCAGATCACCAAATCGCCAAATCGCCAAATCGCCGCTACGATCTGGAAAACTTCCTGAGGAGCGGTTCCATGCGGCTTTGTCAATTCTATCATTCAGCAGACGAGCGCCTGAGCGACCTGGCGCGACGGGTGCCGGTGCATGCCCGGCTGGGCGTGGTGATCGGCGGCAAGATTGTCGATGTCACCGACAAAGCACGAAAATTCCATGACATCCACGATCCCCAGTACGCAGGCGTGCTGACGGCCGCCGTGGCGGGGTTGCCGCAGTGGGGCGAATTTCGCGCGGAGATCGCCACGCTCGACCGCGAGGGCGGCGTCGAGCCGGCCGACGTGTTCTTCGGCCCGTGCGTCCTGCGGCCGTCGCAGTACCTGGATTTCTACGCCTTCGAGCAGCACGTCATGACCATGCGCAAGCAGCGCGGCTTCGACACCATCGTCCCCGAGTGGTACGAGATTCCGGCCTATTACAACTCCAACGCGACCAGCTTCCTCGGCCACGGGATGACCGCCTACTATCCGCCGGGCGAGGAAAAAATGGATTACGAGTGCGAGCTGGCCTGCGTCATCGGCCGGCCGGTGCGCAATGCCACGCCGCAGTCAGCGGCCGAGGCGATCGTGGGCTACACGATCTTGAACGACCTCTCGGCGCGGGCGCGGCAGACCAAGGCGATGCCAATCAACATGGGTCCGGCGCCGGGCAAGGACTTCGCCAGCGCCCTGGGGCCGTACCTGGTGACGAAAGACGAGATAGCCGACGTGGGCGCGATCGGGATGCGGGCCTACGTGAACGGCGAGAAATGGACCGACGGGAAGTACGGCACGGTCACGCACCGGTTCGAGGAGATGATCGCGTATGCCAGCACGGCGCGAACTTTTTTCCCGGGCGACGTGCTGGGCAGCGGGACGGTGGGCGGGGGTTGCGGGGCGGAGTTGAAAAAGTTTTTGAAACCGGGGGACAAGGTGCGGATGGAGTTTGATGGACTAGGGGAGCTGGAAAACAGCGTGGAGCATGAGGCTTCGCGCCAAGCCTGAGATTCATTCTCGATCGCCCAGCCACTCGGCGGGCAGATGTTGCCGGCCAACGACTCATGAGGCGATGGCGAACAGAATCGGGATTGAGCGGATTTTGTTTTTGTGTTTCATGACGGCGAAAAAATCGGTCCACATATGCTTGCGCGAATTTCCAAGCACACGGGTCTTTCGACTTCCGATTTGTGAAATCACCATTATGTACATCGACCTCTCCAACACCGAGCACTCCTTTCGCGCCATGCACCGGCTCTACCTCTCGTTCGTGCAGCCGCGGCCAATCGCCTTTGCCTCGACGATCAGCGCTGACGGCAGGCCGAATCTCGCGCCGTTCTCGTTCTACAACATGCTGTCGGCTAATCCGCCGGTGGTGATTTTCAGCCCGGCGCTGAATCGGCATAGCCGCAAGAAGGACACGCTGGTGAACGTCGAGGCGACGAAGGAATTCGTCATCGCCACGGTGACCGAGCCGATCGCGGAGCGGATGAACGTCTGCAGCACGGAATTCGAATACGGCATCAGCGAGTTCGAGCGGAGCGGGCTCACGCCGCTGCCGGCGAACCGGGTGAAGCCATTTCTCGTAAAAGAGAGTCCGGTGAACATTGAGTGCAAGCTGCTTCAAGTAATTTCGCTAGGCGACGGACCGGCCGCGGGGCAGGCCATTCTCGGCGAGGTGCTCGCGGTTCACGTGGCGGACGAGATGCTTCTCGAAGGAGACATGGTGTGCGACCCGAAGAAGCTGCAGGCCATCGGCCGGATGGGCGGCGAGCTGTACACGCGGACGGTGGATCACTTCGCTTTGAAGAGCCTGCGCGACCCGGCGGAGCTGGAGGCGCAGGGGTGGCCGGGGATCGTCGAGTGACTTGACGCGGTGCGGCTTCACGAGTTGCTGCTAATCCGGGGGTTATCTTCGTTGTTCGTGTGTGTGCCGAAACATTATAATGTGGTAAATGCATCCTGAAGCAATTGACCGCGAACTTTCTCGTGAGCCGTTCGTGCCCGTGCGACTCTATCTTTCGGATGGCACGACCGCGGACATACATAATCCCGGACTGGCCTTCATCGCGCGCATGGCACTTTATCTCGCCCGAACCGATCGGCCGCACACCCGTATTATGGATGACTTCCGGCTGATTTCACTGCGGCATATCGTCCGGCTCGAACTGCTGGACAACGGCGAGGCGGCTCAGCCCTAGCGTCGGATGTTCGACGGAGTGACGACGCGGCGTGCCCTCTTTTTTCCAAACTCTGCTCGCGCCATGGAAATTCTTTTCGCCGGCGAATTGTGCGCTCACGATGGTGGCGGCGCCGCGGCCGGCGTTCTGGACGAGTTATCTACTTGGCGTCGTGATCGTCTCCGTGTCGTGGATACCGTGGGCGGTTCAGATAGCCACGGTTGAGGCGAGCTATCAAGGCAATTCCAATAAAGCCACGTTGAAGACTCGCACCATGGCGCAGGTGTGGACGGATTGGCACACGCAGGGCGCCCTCGGGCCCATTGAGATCGGCGCGCTGGCGGTTGCATGCGTGGTCATCCTGCTCGCGCTTTTTACGTCCTGGTTGTTCCTCCCAACGATCTATCGCGGCGGCAGCGTGTGGACCGCGCTGCGTGACGCCTTCCGAATGGTTGCGTCTGGCGTCGGAGTGCTGACAGCACTATTCATGTTATTGCTGGCAGTGATAACACTGGCAGATGGCGTCACCGATGGAGATTATTTCCGCGAGCCAGTGATCGTGGCGATGCCGGGAACTCTTATTTCGATTGTTATTCTGTTAATCTGGTTGACGCGTGCCGCACGTGCCATGGGTGGTCCGGCGGTTCTGCTGGACGCAAATCCTCGCTGCGAGTTCTGTGGGTACGATCTGACTCACGTGGGCATCGACGGTCGATGCTCCGAATGCGGTGAGGCTACTCAAAAATCGATGGAATTCGGCATTTGCCGCCGGCAGAGCCGCTGGCAGAAGGAGCATACCTTTCCGGCGTTTTTCTCGTCCATTGTCGGGGTGATCGTGCGGCCGGCACATTTCTACAAGTGCCTGGCGCTTCGTGTGGACATGCACCGCCCGCGAGCCTTTTCACGCCTGAATATTGGTTTCATCGGCGGAGGAGCGGCTGCCTGGATTTTTTGCAGTGCGTACATGATGGGTGCGCCCGGGCACGAAATGGCTGCGCCCATTTGCGCCGCCGTTCTTCTGGTTTCGTTGATCGCATGGACGTTATTGCGGCTGGTTGGATCCATCATGACTTCCTGGGCGCTCGTCACACAGAATCTCAGTGAGCCGCTGCATGCCCGCATGGTGCTGGCCTACGAGTCTGCGTTTCTCTGGACGTTTTGCGTATGGAGCGGACTCGTGATTTCCAGCTTCATGATCTGGGGCAACTGGATCAGCAGCCTGATTAAAGGACGCCAAATTCATTTTTTTGGTCCAGAGGAACCAGAAGTGATGGTGTTCATTGGCGGCAACGTCGCCCTCCTGCTGCTCTGGGGCTGGCGATTCCTGATCGCATTTCGGCATACGAGGTGGAGTAATTTTTGAGGTGGTTTTCCGGTCGGCGGAGTTTTTCTGCGCGATGCGAATTGGCGTTGATCAGGGCCGCCCGGACTGAAGTCCGGGGCTCGTCGTTCGATTCTCGCCTCGCTGGCGCTTCGGACCTGGAATGAGCGATCGCCGCCGCGAAGGAATCTGCCTCGGAATATGCTTTGCCCGCGGGATACGATATACGCATGACCGATATCATCACCAGCACCCAGAACCCGCGAATTAAGGCCGTGGTCGATCTGCACCATGCCCGGGCGCGGCGCGAGAGCGGCCAGATGCTGATCGACGGGGCGCGGGAGATTGGGCGGGCGATCGATGCGGGGATTCAGATTGACGAGGCCTACTTCTGTCCCGACCGGCTTGATGGGGGGCAGGTGAAGAACCTGGTCGGCCGTTTACAGGAAACCGGCTGCGCGATGATCGCCGTGTCCGACCGCGTTTACGACAAGATCGGATATGGTGAGCGGAGTGACGGAATCGTGGCGGTGGCGCGGCGTCCCGTGCGGCGACTTGAAG
>DATMEE010000190.1:0-6419 GCA_035557035.1 Phycisphaerae bacterium | reverse complement strand
GCGCCGGCGACGTGCAGCATTTGTCCACCAGTTCGTTGATCGATAGCCGGCCCTTGCCGACGCCATAGGTGTAGGCCAGCGGCACCATCGTCTCCAGCCCCGGCAGGCCCATCGGAATTTTCGTCCAGTCGCCTCCCCACGTCGCCTTCTGCTCGCGCGAAAAGGTGCACGTGTCCGTCGAGATCACGCACACCGTGTCTTTTTGCAGGCCCGACCACAGCCGCTTCTGGTCCGCCTTCTTCTTGATCTGCGGGCAGCACGCATACAAGTGGCCGTTCTCGCCCTTGAAGAGCGAGTCGTCCAGCACCAGATATTGAATGCACGTCTCCGCCAGCACGTTGCTCAACCCGCGCCGGTGCGCATCGGCAATAATTTCCGTCCCTTCGGCCGTCGACATGTGTACGATGTAGAGCCGCCCGCCCGTCACCTCGGCCCATTTCACCGCCCGCTGAATCGCCTCGGCCTCGATGAAGTTCGGCCGGGTGATGGCGTGCAACTGGGCGCCCAGCTTTTTCATCTCCTCTTCGTTGTGATGCCGTGTGATCAGCTCATCGAGCACCCGGCTGCTCTCGGCATGAATCAGCAGCATTGCGTCAAGCTCGCGGCACTTTTCGAGGGCGCCGAAAATCGCCGCGTCGTCGGCCTGCCAGCCCTCCTTCTCATAGATCATGAACTGCTTGAACGTCGTCAGCCCCTGGCCGACGATGCTCTCCATTTCATGCTTGTGCCGGTCCCACTTGGTGATGGCGACGTGAAAGCTGTAATCGACGCACGCCTTGCCCGCGGCCTTGCCCTTCCAGTTGTCCACCGCCTGCTGCAGCGATTCGTCGCCATAGGGGATCGCAAAATCGATCACCGTGGTGACGCCCCCCCGCGCCGCGGCCCGCGTGCCGCTGTCGTAGTCATCCGCCGAGGTCGTCCCGCAGAACGGCAGATCGAGATGAACGTGAACGTCGAGCGCCCCGGGAATGACATAGCACCCGCTCGCATTGATCACGCGCGTGCCGTTCCCGGCCGCCTTCTTCGCCAGCCCCCTCCCCACCTTCGCGATCTTCTCGCCCGCAATCGCAACGTCGGCCTTCTCGCTGCCGGTCACGTGAACGACGGTGCCGTTGGTGATAATGGTGTCAAACGCCATGTTCTCCGCCTCCGCCAGACCCCAGACGAACGTTTCTCTCGCTTCCCATTGTGTGTACCACCCACAATGCGGTCAATTGATGCCAGCCGCGGCTGTCGGCGAGCGTTGCCCGCATACGTCCATGCCTTTATCATCCATCCCTCAGCGGGTCCATTCGCAGGTGACGTTCTCTTCATGCCCAAACGGGTCATCATCCTCGGCTCCACTGGCTCCATCGGCCGCAGCGCCCTGTCCGTCGCCGACAACCTCCCAGGCGAATTTGAAATCGTCGGACTTGCCGCCGGGTCCAACTGGGAGCGCCTCTGCGAACAAGCCGAGCGCTATCGCCCGCGCGTCGCCGTTTTGTCTGATGAAAGCGCCGCCGAGCGCGCCGCGGATCGGCTGAAACGCTGCGGCGCGGACACGATCGTCCACGGAGGACCCGAAGCGCTGGTTCAACTCGTGAAAGAGACCGACGCCGATTTCGTTCTAGCCGCCATCGTCGGCATCGCCGGTCTTTCGGCGACCCTCGCGGCCATCGAGCGCGGTCTCACGGTTGGACTGGCGAACAAGGAAGCCCTCGTCGTCGCCGGCCAGCTCATGGTCGATGCCGCCGCCCGATCCGGCGCGAAGCTATTCCCGGTCGACAGCGAGCACTCCGCGATCTATCAATCGCTGCACTCCGGCCGCCACGAAGAAATCGAGCGGCTGCTGCTCACCGCCTCGGGCGGCCCGTTCCGGACGTGGACTCTGGAAAAAATGCGGACCGCCCGCCCGGCCGAAGCCCTGAAGCACCCGACGTGGGAAATGGGTCCTAAAATCACCATCGACAGCGCTACCATGATGAACAAGGCGCTGGAGGTCGTCGAAGCCCGGTGGCTCTTCGACGTCAGCCCCGATCGTATTGAAGTGGTGATCCATCCCGAGTCGATTATCCATTCGATGGTGGCCTTTCGGGACGGGTCCATCGTCGCCCAGATGGGCAGCCCGGACATGCGCACGCCGATCCAATATGCGATGACCTATCCCCGGCGCTTGACGGGGTGTAGCCCGCGTCTCGATTTCTCAAAGCTGGACCGCATGACCTTCGAGCCGCCAGATGAGAAGCGGTTTCCATCCCTGCGGCTTGGACACGAAGTCGCGCGGCTGGGCGGCACCGCCGGAGCGGCCATGAACGCGGCCAATGAAGCCGCGGTCGATGCCTTCAGAAAAGAGCGCATCGGCTTCCCGAAAATCGTCGAAATTGTGGAAGACGTCCTGCGACGTCATGAATTTGAAGCAACCCCGAGCCTGGCGACGCTCTTTCGCGTCGATGCCTGGGCACGGAATGAGGTTTTGCAATGTTGCACTGTCTAGCAGACGCGCCCGCCCTCATGCTCGCAGAGTTGCCCGCATGGATGAACACGGCCTGGGCCTACATCCTGGTCATCCTCGGCTTTTCATTCGTCGTCTTCGTCCACGAGCTGGGGCACTTCCTCGCCGCGAAGTGGGCGAAGGTAAAAGTGGAGCGCTTCGCCATCGGCTTCGGCCGACCACTCATCGCCTATCGCAAGGGCCTCGGCGTGCGCTTCAAGCCCACGCAAGACGAGGTCGATGTCCGCCTCGATCAATATCTGAACGCCCAAGGTAAGCTGCGCGACCGACGCCACATCGAAGGGTCCGAAGAACCCGTGCTTGCCTGGAGCGACGCCGACCGCAAAGCTGCAATGCAAGCCCTGGGCCTCAGCGAAACGGAGTATTGCTTTAACGTCCTTCCGCTGGGCGGCTACGTAAAGATGCTCGGCCAGGAAGACTTCGTCGTCGACAAGACCGGCGAGCTGAAGGTCAAGGCCAACCCCGATTCCTTCACCAGCAAGCCCATCGGCAAGCGCATGGTCATCGTCAGCGCCGGCGTCATCATGAACCTGATCCTCGCGGCCATTGTCTTCACTGTCATCAACATGGCCGGCATGCCGCAGCCTTCCCCGATTCTCGGATACGTCGCGGAAAACACGCCCGCCGGACGGGCGGGCCTGCTGCCCGGCGACCGCATCCTGGAGATCAACGGCGATGAGATTCGCAACTTCAACGACCTGATGATGCGCATCACGCTGTCCGATTCGGAGGAAGTCCTCACCATGCGCGTCGAGCGCGACGGCAAGATCGTCTCGCCGCCGCCCCAGATTCGCCCTGAATTCGTCGAGGAGCGTGAGCTTCGCCAGATCGGCGTTGCCCCGGGTCAGACCCGCCGCGTCTGGGGCCTGACGCTGGGGGACATCACCGCCTCCCGACCGGACGAGCTGCAGGAGAACGACGAGATTCACCAGATTGTGATCGACGGCAAGCCGGTCGACTGCCGAGACGCCGGCGTCATCCGCCGCGAGATGATGCGCGCCGAAGGCAGGCCGATCGAGCTGATCGTCAAGCGGCCGACGAATCCCAAGGCGCTGACCCAGGATCAGTTGATCGCCGTCGATCCGCCGATCGAAACCGAACTCGTGCATGTCATGACGCGCGCGGTCTGGCTGCCGCTTCCGTACGATCCCAACGATCGATCGGGTCCATCGCTTCTGGGGCTGGTTCCGCGATTGACGATTCTCCAATCCTTTGAGGGAAAATCCTTCGCCAAGGCCGGCGCCAGGGCCGGCGACGTGATCGTTCGCATCGGAAAAGTGGAGTACCCGACCTTCGCGGAATTTGAGTCGGCCGTCAAAGAAGCCGGTTCGCAGGGCGTTGAAATCGAAGTGCGCCGCAAGGGCGCGAAGCGCGACGGGTTGTCGGACGCCGCGATGGACTTCTGCGTCATCCATCGCGAGGAATTGATCCGCGCCGGCATCGAGAAGTTCGAGAATGCCCGCCTGACGCTCAGTACGCTTGCCAAAGACGCGAACATCGGCGAGCAGGACCTCGCGGCGCTCACAGGCGCCGTCGACAAGCTCGCGAACGCCGAAGCGTGGCGCAAGTGGTTCGAGACCGTCGACACCGTGAAGCTCGATCCGATCAACCCCAAGGCGCCCTTCGCCCTCTTCAGCAGCCCACCGCCCGCGGTCGACGCCGAGGTCCGCCATATCGACGAAAATCACCTCGTCGTCGCGAGCGTGGTGGAGAAATTCGGCGATCGCGTCACGTCCGCGCGCGCCGCGGGCATCGAGCGCGGCGCCGTCATCCTCAGCGTCAACGGCGAGCGGGTCCGCGAGTGGTATCAGCTCAGCCATGCGCTCGAGGACAATGCCGGAAAAAAAGTGGAGATCGAATACCGTCTCGTTGACCGTATCAAGAAGACTGAGCTTCAAGTGCCGCCGGCCATTCAGGCCGAGCTGAACGTCGGCTTTGAAGATCGGATCGTGAAAATCGACGATAAGGCCGGCTCGAAGATAAAGACTCTCGACGGCCGCGAGCTGCCCGTGGCGCTGCCCGACTGGCGGGCGATGGAACAGCTCTTGAAGGAGTCGATCGGAAAAACGGTCGAGGTCGAGTATGTGACACCCGACGGCGTCCGGAAGACGGCAACGTACCCGGTCACGGCTCAGAGCACGGACCCCTGGCTCGCACGCGTGCAATACTATGCGATGACGTTCGTCTGCTATCCGCTCTTCGAAAGCCATCCCATTCCCAATCCGGCAAAGGCCTTCGTCGTCGGCGTGAAGCAAGCCTATGCCGCGACCGTGGCGACCGTCCAGACCATTCGCCACATGCTCTTCACCCGCAACGTGGGCCTCAGCAACGTCAGCGGTCCACTGGGAATCGCCCACAAAGGCTCGCAAATCGCCGAGGGCGGCGTCCTGGCGCTCATCTGGTTCATGGGCCTCATCTCGGCCAACTTGGCAGTGATTAACTTCCTTCCCCTTCCGATTGTCGATGGCGGGCTGTTCCTGTTTCTGGTTCTGGAGAAGATTCGCGGCGAGCCGGTCAGCATCAAGATGCAGGTCGCAACCCAGCTCCTCGGCATCGCCCTGATCGCGACCGTCTTTCTGCTCGTGACCTATCAGGACATCCTCCGGCTCGTGACCGGGACCTGACCTGAGATCTGAAATCTGAAATCTGAAATCTCAGATCTGAAATCCAAAAATCAATCCCCGGGACTTAGACCGGCCTCGCGAAGGATCGGCGCCGCGGCCGATTCGGTCAGCCATCCCGTTGTGAATTCTTCGCCTTCTTTGTAGAGCACGTTTCGCCCCCGCCCAAATAGGCTCACGTGCGGGTGCCGGCAAATCGCGACTGGAAATGAGGCGTCGCTTGCAACCCGGCTCCAGTTCCCTCCGATCACCGCATAATGATCAGCGTTTTGGCTCGCACCCAAAACGACCAGTCCTTCCCACACAACAGCAACCAATTCAGGCGCGGTTTCCTCCAGCTTATGATCGGCGGCTTTCACTGTATAAAGCTGCAGCGACTCGATGCACTCAATGCGCGATGACTCCGATCGCTGCGCGGCGACGATGACCACCAGGACAACCAGTCCGCCCATGAGCCAGGCAGCGCGCCGCCAGAACTGGACCTTCCTCCGTAGGGCCATCGCCTCCTGGTTAGCGACCGGGGTCGCATCCGTCATGCTGTCGAGTTCTCGCTGCATTCCGTCTCTCGGATTCGCCTTCGGGCCGCGCATCGGTGCGTTTGCACGGCATGGACGGCACGACTATATACGAAATAACCCGGCGATCGGACGACCTCCCGGTCTTATCGGCAAAATCCGAGGGCGGGCGGGACGCGGCCCGGGACAGGCGATACCTCATGAGAAGCGACAAAGGCGTCATCGTCTCGTTTCGCGTGGACCGGCACCTGGCCGACGTGCTCAAAAAGGTGCCGGACAAGTCCTCGTTCATTCGCGACGTCATTCTACGCAGCTTCTACGAGACCTGCCCCATGTGCCGCGGCCGTGGCGTGCTGCCCGTCGAGCTGGCCCGATGGGCCTCGAAAATGCTGAAAGCGGAAAAGGCGGTCGACTGCGCCTGCTGCAACTACACCTATCCGCCGCGGGCGCTGTCCAGGAGAACCGGCAGGATTGAACCAAAGCGACGATTTATCTGTCCCCACTGCCGGTCGCACGAGCACGCGCATTGAAGTAGCGTATCCAGCCGAATCGACCGTCGAACCCGGACCTCACCCATGCCTTCTGCGTCAATCCTCCTGCCTGCTTCCTCCGACGAACGGCGCTTTCCCGCGCTGCTCGCCAATCCAAACTTCATCCTCCTGTGGCTCGCCTACGGCATCTCGGCGCTCGGAGACCATCTTTCCGAGATGGGCCTGCTAAAACTTCAGAATGCGCTCGAAAAGGACGTGACCGACATTGTTCGCCGCCAGGCCGCCATGACCTTCTGGTTCA
>DATMEE010000189.1:0-5373 GCA_035557035.1 Phycisphaerae bacterium | reverse complement strand
GGGCGGCTGGACGCTTACCGAAGTGCGGGACGTCACGATCAACGGCAACGTCGTCACGCTCTGCGGAAACGGCACCAACCCCGAGGGCAATCCCGAAGCCTGGATCGCCCGGTACGCGCTGCCGGAGGAATGCCAGCCGGCGGTGATCGAGCAGGAGCCGGGCGCCGCGACCGAGCCGTTTGGCGGCGCGGTGCAGTTTGACGTCGTCGCGAGCGGGACGGAGCCGTTGTCGTATCAATGGCACTTAAGCGACGAACCGCTGGCCGACGGCGTGAACGGCTGCGGCGGGATCGTCAGCGGGGCGACGACGGCCACGCTGGTGCTGCAGAATGTGACCAGCGCCGACGAAGGCGATTACACCGTCGTGGTGACGAATGAATGCGGAAGCGACACGAGCGCGGCAGCGGCGCTCACCGTCACGCCGCCGGCCGTCTGCTGCCAGGCCGACGTCAACGACGACGGCCAGATCAACGCGGGCGACATTCAGGACTTCGTCGACGCGCTGTTGACGGGGCAGACGTGCCAGTAGCTAGCGTAAAGGCAATAGGCACGAGGCAAAAGGCAATAGGCACCCGTTGCCTGATTCCTAACCTGCTGCCTGATGCCTACTGCCTGCTCCCTTCTTCCCCACGGAGAGAGAGGCCCGGCGGTTCGACATTCGAACCGCCGGGCTTGCTTTTTCTGAAGTCAATAGACCGGCAACGGGCGCACGCGCACGCGCGCTCCCTCGACCGTCACCAGCGCGCCTCGTTCCAATTCGGCTTGAATCTCCGGAAGGAATTGATCCAAGCGCCGATTGAGTTGCGGCGACCGGCGCCGGGCCAATCGAAAAGCGATGACGCTGGGAAGCTTTTCGCCGGAGAGTGCGACAATCTCGGCCATGCCCATGTCGAAACACAGCACGACTCTCGCTTCGGACGCCGCAAATCGAATGATTTCGGCATCGGTCGCGGTGGGAGGGAGACGCGCGGTAACATGGATGGCATCATAACCGGCCGTGCATAGATGCGAGATGGTTGAGCGACTGATCGGAATGTCCCCGAGAAACTTCATCCTGCAATGGCGATATGCCGCTCAGCGGCAAGCTGTGAGCCGAAGCGCAGGGCGGCTTGGATATCCTCTTCAGTCAGGAAATCCCATTCAGCCATCAAATCGGCGTGTGTTTCCCCCTCGGCGAGAAGGGCAAGGACATGCTCGACGGTGAGGCGATGACCGCGAATGCAGGGCTTGCCGCCGCACTTGTCGGGCTCAACCGTAATGCCGGGAAAGATATCCATATACGCAGCTCCGTGCTTTCATGCAAATTATATGCAGCGTGTCGAAATAATGCTCGCAGGGGTCGGAACGACCGGAAACGTCATGTGTATTCTGACAAACGGCGCGTGACTTCTTCGAGCGAAATGAGCGACTCGGGATTGGCATCGGCCTCAGCGAGCCTGCGATCCAGCTCGGCCCGCTGAATTTCGGTCAATTCAGACGAGGCCCCCACCGCCTCCAGATTTTCTGAAAGATCATCCATCCAAGATCGCCCTAGCTTTCTCGCTTTGGATTTACACTCGCCGCAGCGCTTCGCGCATCAGGCCGATCGCTTCGTCAATGATGTCCGGGCGGATGTCCATCACCGGGCGCAGGCGGACCGAGCGTTCGCCGCTGCGAAGAACCAGCAGGCCGGCGGTGAAGCACGCCTTCCAGAACCGGTCGCGCGTGCCGGTGTCGGGCAGGTCGAACGCGAGGAGTAGACCGCGGCCGCGGACTGCGGTGATCGTCGGGAACTCGGCCGCGAGTTTATTCAGGGCGGCGAGGAATGTCTTGCCCGTGTCGCGGGCGTTGGCCGCCAGGTCCTCATTCTCAAAAATATTCAGGAAATGCGTCGAGCGGACCATGTCGGTGAAATTGCCGCCCCAGGTTGAGTTGATGCGGCCGGGCTTGCGGAAGACGTTGTATTTGACCTCGTCCATGCGTGCCCCGGCCATGACACCGCAGACCTGGGCCTTCTTGCCGAAGCAGAGCAGGTCGGGGGTGACGCCGAAGTGCTGGAAGCACCAGTTTTTGCCGGTGACGCCCATGCCGGTCTGGACCTCGTCGAAGATCAGCAGCATGTCGTTTTGATCGCAGATGCGGCGCAGCGTCTTGAGCCAATCGCCGCGGAAATGGCGGTCTCCGCCCTCGCCCTGGATCGGCTCGATGATGATGGCGCAGATGCGGTGCGGCCGGTCGGCGATGGCCTGCATGATCTGGGCCTCTGCGGCCTTCTCGGCGGCGATGACACGGGCATTGCGCTCAGTCTCCGGTAGCGAGTAGTCGAGCACGGGCGCATCGACGCGCGGCCAGTCGAACTTCGCGTAGAGCCGCACCTTGTTCGGATCGGTGTTGGTGAGCGACATGGTGTAGCCGCTGCGGCCGTGGAAGCAGTTTTTGAAGTGGAGAATCTCGGTGCCGATCTCGCCCCGGCCGGCGGCCATGTTTTTCTGCACCTTCCAGTCCATGGAGGCCTTGAGGGCGTTTTCGATCGCCAGGGCGCCTCCTTCGACGAAAAAGAGGCGCGGCAACTCTGCGACGCCGACGACGCGGGCGAAGGTTTCGACGAAGCGGGCCATCTGCACGCTGTAGACGTCGGAGTTGGCGACCTTGACCATCGCGGCGGCCAGCAGGTCGTCCTGCACGTCGGGCTGCTGGAAGTAGGGGTGGTTGAAGCCGACGGGCAGCGATGCGTAGAAGCCGTAGAGATCGACCATGCTGCGGTTGGAATGGGCGTCAAACAGGCGGCACCCGTGGCTGCGCTCGAGGTCGATGACCATCTGGAAGCCGTCGACGAGGATGTGCTTCTTGAGTTCGGTGAGGACTTCGGCGGGACTGATTTTGGGGAGTTCAGAGACCTGGACGGACATGAGACACCTCAATGGTGAAAAACAGACCTGGGGCGAGACAATGAAAATATCGGCAACGGGATGAACGGGGGCGACGAGCGCGGGCGTGCGGCCGCGCGGTCAAGGCGTAGGGGCCTGCTTCAGAACCGTGCCGGCCCGAAAGCAGGCGAGGCTTGCGGTCATTCGTTGAAGATTTTGGACATGAAGTCGGCCAGCCCGGTGGTGTGGGTGCGCTCGACGCCGGCGAACCAGTGGCGGCGTTCGTGCCCACGAATGCAGGTCAGGCGGGCGACGAGTTGTGCGGCGAACCGGGTCATCTTCTTTTCTCTTGGGGCTGACTTGAAACGAACCCACGCATTATAGGGATCGGAAGTTTCATCGGTCAATTCGAAGGGTCGACGAAAGTCGATGCTCCTCTCCCTCGAAAGGAGAGGTTGGGTGAGCTGATTCCCGGGGCCCACCATTCCGAGCCCGACGCACGAGCGGGGTGTATTCCAAGCCCGACGCGTCCATTCCGAGCCCGAAGCGCAAGCGAGGGAGTAGCGTCCGCGCCAGAGTTTACCCGCCACGGCGGGTGCCGGCCGGCGTCCCCTTCTTCGTCGCTACGTGGCTTCGTGGCTGCGTCGCTTTCGCCATGCCCAAGGGGGTCAAACGCAAACAAAGGCACACACCCGCGTTTTTTCGCTTGAAACGGGGGATGAAACCGGAACAAACCGAAACGGGTAGCGTCCGTGCCTGAGTTTACCCGCCGCGGCGGGGTGGCTCCCCGCTTTGAGCATATGGGAATTGGGCTTGCTCGCCGTTCTACTTCATCGCCCTTACGAACTGCATAAAATCTCCGTCAATTCGTCCTTCCAATTCCGACCTTGAGCCTGGACCTTCGTCGAGAATCTGAAAGCGAAAGACGTGGTCTTTGAAATCCTCGGCGAGTTTCTGCCCCGTAGCGCGCCGACAGAAGAATCCGAAGCGCGTGGCGCCGTGGCTGTCGAGTCGGTCGCGTGAAGCTCAGATCAGAAAGCGTTGGCAATCGCTCGAATATCGCACAACTTCGCCGCAAGGATCTTGTCCGGCCCGCTGGATCGAACGAAGGACAGGATCACGGAAGATGGCGCGCGAACGCCGGCCCGACGCACACGATCCACGGCTTGTTGTTCCAAATCGGTCGCAGGGCGTTGCGGAAACTTCGCATGGGCTTCCGGCGAGTTGAAGTCGTACCAGAACAACAGATCGTTCGACATGCTCGCTCTCTTCATTCGCGTTCAATTACGATGCTCATGAAATAATTTTGCGATCACGCGCGTTCTCCGCAGAGTGTCCTCATTCGTAGTCTGGTGGATCGAGAAGCCGCTGAAGGCGCATGGCAAGCTTGTCAGCATCACGCATTTGACACTCCCACACCACCAGCACGCGCCAGCCTAAACGGCGAAGCCGCGCACGTGTTCGTCGATCGCGCTTGGCGTTGGCTTCGAGCTTGGCACGCCAGAAGTCGTGCCAAGTGCGGGGAATAACGCGCCCAAGATGACACGCGTGGCGGTGCCAGTAGCATCCATGAACGAGCACGACCGCGCGTCGTGAAGCGAATACGAGGTCCGGCCGACCTGGAAGGGCGCGCCCTTGCAATCGATAGCGGTATCCCATCAAGCTCAGGACGCGACGCACGATCATTTCCGGGCCGGTATCCCTCCCGCGTATCGCGGCCATGCAACGGGAACGTTGTTCGGGCGTAAGAACATCCACGGTCAGACCTTCACCAGCGCCAGTGCCCAATCGATGAAATCGGACACGCGCACGAGCTTCACGCCCTCAACCTTCGGATAGTCCTTATGCAGTGCTTCGGGCACAATCAGCGTCACCTTGGCCCTGGTCATCTGTTTCAGCTGCTTCTCGGAAATGCCGCGCTGCATGGTCAGGAGATGCTTGCGCGTGATTCCCTCGCCTTCGTGCAGCACCTGCCGCCAACGGTCCTTGCAGGTCGTCTTAACACCTAGAAGGCAGAGCCGGTCGCGCGGATACTTTTTATCCAAGTACGCCGCGACGCTCGGAATCAAAATGTCGGGCTCACCCTCAACCTCGCTAGGGCGTGCAGTGTATGGGATCTTCGCCTCGGTCAGGATGTGTTCGACATGGTTTTCCAGCGACCAGCCCGCGCGAGACTTGCGCCGATTCATGATACTTGACGCGGTTCTGAGGAAGTCATCAACGGACTTGAATGGGCCCTGCTATGCTGCTTCGACGTTCACGACCCGCTCAATCGCGGATTCGACCAACTGGTTCAGCAGCTCTTTACCGAGTGTCGTCCACATCGCTTCTGCGATGGCGTCCCACACGTCGTAGAGATGAGGCAGCTCGCCGCCCCACGTCGCGGTCGTCCCGTGCTTCACTCGGAATCGTTCCATAATCTCGCCCGCCTCGGCGATCTGCATGATCACGCCCACCCAGCCTTCATACTCCTCGGTGAGAGCGTCAAAACGGTCCTTGTCGGTTGTTGCGTCCGATTGCACGGCCT
>DATMEE010000188.1:0-5125 GCA_035557035.1 Phycisphaerae bacterium | reverse complement strand
TGCTGATACTGATAAGCGTAGCTGTTCGAGGCGGAGATGCCGGGAGTCTGAGTTCCCTCGGTGTCCTCGAAGTCGTAGTACGCCGTTGTGTCCTGAGCTGAGTCGGGGACGTCCGTCGTGCTCGGGCAGTTGAACTGCTTCGGCGTGGTGTTGTTGGCCCGCACGATCGCCCACATGTCGACGGTCGGAGAAGGGATGCCCGTGGTGGCTGGTTCCATCGTCCGATTCGCCGCGAGATAGTTGCGCATCTGGCCGTCGTTGGCGTTCCAGACCTGGGCGATCGCCGGAAACACCTGCGGATCGTCCTGTGCGTAGATGTACATCGCCTGGCCGATGCCGCGCAGGTTCGCGGCGCAGACCGTTCGCTTCGACAGCTCGCGCGCCCGCGAGAGCGAAGGGAGGAGAATCGAGATCAACAACGCGATGATCGCGATCACCACCAGCAGTTCAATAAGAGTAAACGCTTTGGATCTTTTCACAGTCCAAACCTCCATTACGGTAGCCATGATTCCGTTCGTGACGACTTTGCGAACCAGGATTCTCGAAGAAGACTTAATAAATAAGAGCTTCGGTATGTCCGGGAGGATGGCTCGAGCGACGTCCTCCAACACAACCTTGGTTCGATCGAAGTCTCCGATACGGACGCCGGAGCGTACCGTGCTCCTCCGGCGATTTGCAGCCTTCCGAGATGCTCCGCGGCAACGATCGCCGCGGCTCGGAAATTTAGTTCCTTGATGGAACCTCGCGGTCCCAAACCGGTGTTGCTTCGCCTCACGTTGCGCGGCCAAAAAAAATGGGCCGTCGCGAGAACGCTGCAAACGCGGTGCAATTCTTTCAAAAACGCAATCAAGTCAACGCGGGAAACCGTCTTGGCGAAGAACGAAAATGATCAGGGTGGACTTCGTTCCTCGAGGTTGGAGCATACGGCAGGTTAAATGATAGCAGGTATATTCGTCGCCGCTCTCCCACATCCACTTGACGGCGGTCAAGTTCCCAACGCTGCGATGCTTAATTCTACACGCACTCCGATCACCTGGTCAATAATATTCGCCCAAAAAGCGGCGTTTCTTAAGTTGACTTACGCATGCCCCTCTGGAACGCCATGTCACTGCTGCCCCCTCGTACCCCAAGTGCGTTTCAGTGTCTCCCACGCACTACACGACGCTCAAAGGGGATCACGGATCCATAACTTATTATTGCAACTTATCTTACGATCAAGCAAGTGCTTTCATTACCCTGTGAATCGTCGGACGTCCACGGCATTGAAGGTCTCAGGAAGGCCAGTTACGTTATCATCGTCCTAAACCCGGTCAGAGCAAACAAGGTGACCCAAAAATCGGAGCAAATCACTTGGCTGTCGAATTCCGAGAGGTTGAAAAGCTTCGATCGGCCTACGCGGCGGCCGGACAGGCGCACGTCTTTACGTTCTGGAAAGACCTCCCTGAAGGGCAACAGCAACTTCTTCTTGACGATCTTCGCTGTGTCCACATCGATCAAGTTCCGGGGCTGGCGAAGCTCGCCCGGGCCGGCGCCAATCCGACGACCTCGACTGACGATCTTCAGCCAGCCGAAGTCATTCGTCTTGAGGATATAGGCGTCGGTGTGCGTGAGCAGGGCGAGGAATTGCTCGTCGCGGGTCGCGTGGCCGCTTTCACCGTGGCTGGCGGCCAGGGCACGCGACTCGGATTTGATGGACCCAAGGGCGCGTTTCCAATTTCGCCGGTCAAGAATAAACCGCTCTTTCAACTCTTCGCCGAGTTCATCCTCGGGATCCAGCGGCGTTACGGGCGCCCGGTGCCGTGGTACATCATGACCAGTCCGGGCAATGATGCCGCCACGCGGGCATTCTTTGAATCCCAAGCGTATTTTGGCCTCGCTCCGAACGGAGTGACCTTCTTTCAGCAGGGCGTGATTCCGGCGTTCGACAACGAAGGACGCATCCTGCTCGACCAGCCGCACCGCCTCGCGCTCTCGCCCGACGGCCACGGCGGTTCGCTGCTGGCCATGGCGACTTCGGGCGTGCTTCGCGACATGGCCGATCGCGGGGTTGAATACATCAGCTATTTCCAGGTGGACAATCCGCTGGTGAAGTGCCTCGATCCTGTCTTCCTCGGCCTTCATGCCGATCGCGGCGCGGACATGTCCAGCAAGACCCTGCCCAAGGCGGACGACTTGGAAAAGGTCGGAAACTTCGCGATGTCCGGCGGCCGGCAGGTCGTCATCGAATATTCCGACCTGCCCGCTGCCGTCGCCCGCGCCCGCAACCCGGACGGCTCGCGGAAGTTCGACGCCGCGAACATCGCGATTCACGTCTTGTCGAGAATGTTTGTCGAGCGCTTGACCGCAGACCGCTCGTCGTTCGCGCTTCCCTGGCACGTCGCGAAGAAGAAGGTGCCTTCGATCGATCTCGGCACGGGTCGACGCATCGAGCCGGCCGAGCCGAATGGTGTCAAATTGGAGGCATTCATCTTCGATGCCCTGCCGCTGGCGAAAAACCCCGTGCTGCTGGCCACCACGCGCGAGGAGGAATTCAGCCCGGTCAAGAACCAGGCCGGCGCCGATTCGGTCGACACCGCCCGCCGCGACATGAGCCGCCGCGCCGCAAGATGGCTCGAATCCGCCGGCGTGAACGTTCTGCGCGGTATTGCGAGCGAGACGCCCGTGGTATGCGAAATAAGTCCTTTGGCGGCGCTGGATGCGGAGCACTTGGCGGAGCGCGTCGTGTCGGGTGACGTGCGCATGAGTAACCCCGAGGAAGCGGCAGGAGTATTCGTCGAAGCAGAGCCATGTCACTGAACGGCCGGCGCCCCAGCAAGGAATCGACAAGGCGACGTTTGAGCACGAGAATCTCGTCGCCTTTCTCATGATGCTTCTGCGGGATTTCGCGAGCCGTCATCGATTGGGAACCGTACTCGGTTCGAACGCCGTCATGCAGCTTGGCGATCGGCGGTTTTCTCCGGAGGTCTCGTTTCTGCAGATCGCGAACGAAGCCCGCATCAGAAATGCTCGGGTGATCGGTCCGATGGATATGGTCGTCGAGGTGCTGTCCACCAGCACGCGCACCTATGATCGAGGCGACAAACTCAAAGCGTATCGCGATGCATGCGTACCAGAAATCTGGCTGGTGGATCCGGATCATGAGCGATTCGCAGCCCACATTCTCGCTGGCGATGGCGCCTATTCCGCATCTGAAATCAGCACAGGCTCTTTCAAGTCTCTGGCGCTATCAGGTTTCGAACTCAAGGTTGGGTTGCTAACGGCCGCTGCCCAGCCTCTCGGAATATGGCGTCACGTGAGAAGGCGACATTAAACCCGAACGCTATTTCGTCGGCACGGTTGTGGCTCGGGTCGACAAAACATCCGTCGCAGAGGTCTCGTCCGACAGTCCGAGGAGTTTCTCAATGTCGCTCTGAGTGCCCCATTCCCGGGGCTCGTGGACTTTTTGCAGGCGCAGGTCGGCGCCCAGGATGAGAATCGTCGGTAATGAGCGAATGCCGTATTCCCCGGCGATCGCGCTGCTCCAGCCGCCCTTCTCCTGTGCCGTGATCCAGGCATCCCGAATGACGGCATCGGAAATCGCGCCGTTGAACTTTTCGCGCACCAGCGCTGCGTCGCGATGCAGGGCAACGGCAACGCCTCGGAAGCGGCCCGCCCCCGCGCGCTGGTGAATACGAGCGAGCGTCTCCAGCATCCGCACCGATGGCGTATGCGTCGGCGACCAGAAGACGACGATGGTGGTCGCGCCGCCCGCGGAATCCCATGGCAGAAGCTGGCCGTCAAAATCGTGCAGCACCGGCCGCCACGCCGCATCAATGGCCTTCCGAAGCCGATACTGCCCAGACAGTGCCTCGGTTATGGCATGACGCGGATGATGCTCTTCGAGTACTTTCAATAACGCGGCGGCGTCGTCCAGCGCCCCCCGCTCCATGTCGTGCTCAAGGACTTGACGCGCAAATTGAACCGCGTATTTGGAGCTTGGGTGATCCCTTGCGAATGCGCGCATCAGCTCAACCGCTTCGTCCCCATCCGACTGGCCCAACGCTTGCGCGGCCCGCACGCGATTAAGCTGCTTGCGAGTCCGCCAGTATTCCGCCGCCTCGGCGATCGCAGGGGAATCTGTCTCCTTCAGTATCGAGGAAAATTCGGCCTCGAGCCGGTCCAGGCCGTCGCCTCGAAGCGTGCTGCCGACATAAAGCGATTCGAGCTTCGCGAGCAGGAGTGGAACAACGTCGGCGTCATCCGGATGGTCGCGCAAGTGCGCGTCGATCTGCTCCGCCAGGCGAAGGAGCTCGCCAGCCTCGACGGCCATCGCCGCCAGCGGATCCGCCTGTTTCACCCGCGGCGCCTTTAGAACGGTCGCGATCTGGGCGTCGAGAGCTAATCGGGCATCGACGGTCCGCCCGGAAGTCATCTCCTGCGCATAGACAGCCCGCGCCGCTATCGAGAGCGCCGACACAAAAACCAGAAATCCAAAATGCCGCACGCCCGTCATGCGTCATCAAACTCAAACGGCTTTTTCGCCATGTCCAGCGGCCGGGGCCGCGCGACGCTCGCCAGCATCCCCAGCATGAGATAGTTCGAGATCAGGCCGCTGCCTCCCATGCTCGCGAACGGCAGCCCCATGCCGGTGATTGGCATCATTCCGACGGTCATGCCGGTGTTGATGATCGTCTGCGCCGCGATCATCGCGCAAACGCCGACCGCCATCAACCGCCCCAGCGGGTCGCTCGTCATCGAGGCGACCGTCAGGCCGGCCGCGATGATGATCAGGTAGAGCGTGAGAATGCCCAGCACCCCGAAAAATCCCCACTGATGGCCGAGGACCGCGAAGATGAAGTCGTTGTGCTCCTCGGGCAGCAAATCGTGCCGGAAAAATGCGCCTTCCGTAAATCCCTTCCCAAAGGCGCCGCCGCTGCCCAGCGCGATCTTGGACTGATTGAGCTGATAACCTGCATTGAGACGCCACGCCCGATCGCCCTCGCCCTGGTGGAACATCACCCGAATTCGATCCTTCTGATACTCGTTCATCAGCGGGGAATAATAAAAAAGCGGCGCGGCGATCGCCCCGAGCAAAATGACGACGGCCAGATGGCGCTTCTTGGCCCCGGCAACAAAGAGCATCAGA
>DATMEE010000187.1:0-10436 GCA_035557035.1 Phycisphaerae bacterium | reverse complement strand
TGGGTCAGGGCGTGCTCCTCTTTAACGTCTTCTTCGACGCCCAAATCTGCACCATGCTCACCCGCGGACCGGACGATCCACAGACCTTCACGCTCCTCGGTCTTACCCTACGATACCCGCTCGAAGAAGGCGCGTTCTCCGCCGTCACCAATGCACAGCGCCTCTATCAATTTCCCCTCGGCGTGCTCGCCATCTCGCTTGCGACGGCGGCCTTTCCCATATTCAGCCGATTCGCCAGCCGCAACGATCTGGACGGCTTGCGCGGCGCGTTGTCACAATCGCTGCGTCTCGCGATCTTCGTCGGCCTGCCCTCTGGATTGCTAATGGTGATCTTGAGGCAGCCGATCATCACGCTTCTCTTCGAGCATGGCCGCTTCAACCGCGAAGACACCCTCAGAGCAGCCGACGTGCTTTTCTGGTACGGCCTGGGCATGACCGCCTTCTGCTGCCAGCACATCATTTTGCGCGGCTTCTACAGCTTGAAGGATACGCTGACGCCGATGTGGGTAAGCTGCTGGCTGGTGCTGGTCAACGCGATTTTGAACGTCGTGCTGCTCTGGTCGGCGGGCGAATCGGCCTTCGGGATCAGCACCACGATCACTTCCTTCCTGCATGTCATCATCTCGACACAGCTTCTCCGCCGGCGAATGGCGGGACGGATCGGCGCAACGGTCATCGCGCAATCGATTCTGAAAATCGCCGCGGCCACGTTCGCAGCCGTCGTAACCGCCTTCTGGTTGCTTCAGAATCTTCCTGCACTGGGGGTGAGTCAGTGGCCTCGAGTGACGCGCGACGCGATGACTGTTTTCGGTCCGGCCGCGGCTGGTTGCGCGGTGTTCCTTTTGGTTGCGCTGGTCGTGCGCATGGAAGAGCTGCGCTGGCTGCTCTCGCGAGAGAAGTCTCGCACCATGGATCGTTAGCCTCAGTAACCAACCAGGTCCATCAAAGTGCCGGGTTGCGTCCCCCGAAAGCTCGGCTATCTTACGTTTCCCTGCTTCGAATCCGCGTCCGGCCCTAAGAGAACGCCCATGCAAGTCCGTTTCACCTGCCCCGCCTGTCATCAATCGCACGTCCTCGACATGCCCGAGACGACGATCCATCTCACTTGTTCGCTCACCGGAAAATTGCTGGAATTGCGGCTCGTGGGAGGCGGAGAAGTCAAATCCAAAATTCTCGGCGAGACGCCTGGGGCGGCAGCGACTGAAGAAGCCGAGTAATCGCGCGGGCACGATCCCGAAATCAGCCAACCCGCCGTCAGTCAAGGCTTCTTGTTCTTCTTCAAGATGGCGTAGGACTGCTCGACCACGTGAGACTTGGGGTACACGTGAGTGTACCCATCGAGGATGTCCTCGTAGGCCTCGTTCGCCTTCCGCGCGGAGGCCTCCTGCATGAACGTGTCGGCCCGCCACCATTCGGCTGTCATGGCCTCGATCGATTCGGACTTGGCCTGCCTGATCGCCGAATCGAAATAAGCCCGCGCCTTTTCGTAGTCGTAGCGATAGTCCGCAGCCATTTTTCCCGCCAGCACCGCCGCCGCCCAGCGCTGCTGGCCCGACTGGGCCGAGTCCTGGACCGCGTCGGCAAACGTCGACTCGCATCGAGCAACGAGCGCGTCATCGGGGACGGCGCCCTGTCCAAGGATTTCAATCAATGTCCCGACGCCGGCACTCCACGGCGTCCGCCCGCCGGCGCCCGCGGTCGCATCGAGCTGCTGTGCCAACGATAGCGCACGCATGAATTCCTCCGGCTGCTCGTAAATGAGGTAAGTCTCGTCGGCGCTGCCCGAGCGGCCCAGCGGCACATAGAGCATCTCGACGATCATGCCGCACGACCGCGGTGGAATATTTTGTACAACGAGCCGCGTCTCGTTCCGGGCTTCGGGCTGACTTTCGCCTTTTGAAACCAGGTAGAGATACAGAAATGGCCTAATTTGCTCGGCTGATGGGGGTTGATCGCCCGCCGCCGCAATCGGGGACGCGGTACGCTCGGACCCGGCGGCGCTCGCCGAATCGCTCTTCGATGACGGCGGAGCCTTTGCGCTTTCGGTGCGCGCTCCGGTCGGCGCGGAACCTGATTTTCGAGGGCTTTTCTCTGGAGAACGAAGCTCCGGTCCCTTCGCAGTGGACGATGGTCGAACGACCCGGTCGTCCTTTTTCCACCAGGAAGCGTCGTAGTTGGACGAGACATCGCCGCAACCCGCAAGCCCCCCGAGCAATACAACGGCGAAAAACAAAAGCGGTCGGTGCGAGCCTTTCATCAGTTGCCTCAAATTCCGCTGCTCAACCTGAGCGATCCAATGAAACGAATGGCCTCAGTTTACCCGCTTCGGCAACTTGTGAATTGAGATTATAGGACGCGCCAAACTACTATTTCCACTCCTGTGAATTGAATTCCCGAGCTAGCCTTCAAACTGGGAGGAGAAAAAAGGGGCATCCCATAAGCGAGGCTTCATCATAACATTACACCGCTTTAATGCTTAAGAATGTCCGGAATCCCGGCGTTCTTTTTCAGGATTTGCTCTCGCCTCCAAGCCATCCGTGGAATAGCATAAGTGGCTGTCACAGGGGGACAGCACCCACAGCTTCGAAGTCAGTCGTTCTTTCCGGATTCGTCAGACGAGCCTGCCGACCGCCTCAGCGCGGCTGGTCGGCGTGCTTCGATGACTCCGGGCTGGGGAGGCGGGAATGAACACCAACGGTCGCCGTGTCGCGCTCGAGCGCATCCTTCTCGATCTGAACACGCAATGCGATTTTCTCTTACCCGGCGGCGCATTGCCGGTTTCAAATCGCGGCGAGATCATGCCTCGCATCCGGCAGCTCATGAACTGGGCCCGCCTCCATCAGACACCCGTCATCTCAAGCCTTGAAGCCCATCGCTCCAGTGAGACCTTTCGTGGCCTTCCGCCGCACTGCCTCGATCGGACCCTCGGCCAGAAAAAACTTCCCTTCACCTTGATGCCCAGCCGCCTGCTCCTGATGGGCGACAATACCTCCGATTTGCCCATCGAGCCTTTCCGCAAGTTTCAGCAGATTATCTTCACCAAGCGGAACGCGGATTTTCTTTCCAACCCCAAGGCCGACCGACTCATCAACTCCATTTCACCGGGCTATTGGATCATTTTCGGCATCACCGCGACCCATTGCGTCAAGGCCGTCACGCTCGGTCTTCTCGCCCGTCACCACAAGATCGTGGTGGTGCGCGACGCCTGCGGCTACTGGTCGGCCGCGGATGGCGAACATGCCTTCCGTCAGATGGAGGCCAAGGGGGCGATGCTGGTCGCGACGGAAGACGTTCTGAACGGCACGGTCGCCGAGCGCGTCAAATCTCACAAGGTTCACATTTCGATCGATGATGACGAAGTGGTCGACAGCCTGGCGCTCTCCTGGTCGCGTTTTGGCGAGGATGGCCGCGACATGCCCGCCTATCGGCGCGACGGCGTCTCGGTCCAGAATTCGCATTCTCCCGATGCGGAAATCCACGCCGCCGGCAACGGCAATGGAAGCCGCAACGGAAACGGAAACGGCCACGCGGCAGGGCGCGATGACGACACGAAGAAGCACTCGGTGTCAGGAAACGGACACAACGGAACCGGCGGCAAGACCCTACCGACCGCACAACCGAAGAAAGAATCCCCCCTTTCCGCCGAGAGAGCCCAAAAACAAATATCCCCTGCCACGGCGCGACGCAAATCTCGCCCGCCGAATCCAACGACCAGGCAGCGCCGCGGCCTTGCCTGAGGCAGTTCACCCGACTAATCTCTCTTGAGCGCAGCGCGTGCATTCCGGCTCTGAAGGGCCGGTAACGGGCTGAGATAGTCACCCATAAATGGCGAAGAAACTCCCCAAACAACTCGCGGTCCTGGATGAAGACCTCTGCACGGGCTGCGAGGCCTGCGTCGCGGTCTGCCCCGTCGACTGCATCGATAAGATCAACGATCCCGGCCACCCGCGCTACGCCCTGGGCATCTGCACCATCGACCTTCAAATTTGCATCGGGTGCAAGCTATGCGCTCAAGTCTGCCCCTGGAACGTCATCACGATGGTTCCCACCGACCAGGTCATGGCGCAGGAGAAATTCCAGGAGCTGGTGACCGAAGAACAGCTCGCCACCGCGCCCCGTTAAGAGCACATCGCGCAATTCATTCGTTTGTTACCACGACGACACGCGCTGCCGGCAAGGCCGGCTCGCGAAGGATCCCCACCCATCGCCGAATCGCGTCCACGGCAATCACGACCGTCAGAGCCAGCATGATTCCGGATAGCACACACACGAGCTTCAGCAAAAATGTCTGATCCGCTGGCGCGGCCGCGATTTCCTGCCACCAACCGCGAACGCTAATGACACCGGCCGTCAGCACCGTGCTCAACACGACCACAAACGGAATCCCAGTACACAATGCGTATCTACGCTTGGGCGCGTGCAGGAGCAGGTAAGTTGTGCCGACGGCCAGCGCGATCGATGCCAAAAGCTGGTTGGCGATGCCGAGCATGCGCCAGAGCGTGTTGAGGTTTCCCATGTACAGCAGGTATCCCCAGCCAAAGCAGACCGCGAGGCTCATGCCTACGTTCATGATCCAGTTGGGCTTCGTTCCCACCGCTTTCGGGCCGGTAAACAGCATGGTGGTCTCCTGAAAAACGAATCGCGCGACCCGCGTTCCGGTTTCCAGCAGGGTCAGAATGAAAAGCGCCTCAAACATGATGACGAAGTGATACCAGTATGCCATCAGGTGCCGCATGCCAGGAACGCTGGCGAATACCTTCGCCATGCCCACCGCGAGTGTCACGGCACCGCCCGTGCGGCCGGCCAGCTTCTCCTCCGTGCCCGATTCGAGGGTTGCTAGCTCGCGGGGTGCAAGGTCCATGCCGAATTGAGCTGGCGAACCGTCTACGAAGCGGGTGTAGGCCGCTATTTGGTCAGGCCGATCCTGCGCCACGTTGATTGCGAAATAGTCGCCGGGTTCGAGGGCGCACGCCGCGATCAAGGCGGTGATGGCAACGAATCCCTCAAGCACCATGGCGCCGTATCCGATCGGCCGGATGTGCGACTCCTTCGCAATCATCTTCGGCGTTGTTCCCGAGGCGATCAACGAATGAAACCCGGAAATGGCGCCGCACATGACCACGATGCAAACGAATGGCCAAACGGCGCCGCTGATGATCGGTCCGCCTCCGTGAATGAATGGCGTCGTGGCCGGCATCTTCAACTCGGGGTGCGATATCACGATGCCCACGCCCAGCACCACCATCACCCCAATTTTCATGTACGAACTTAAGTAGTCGCGCGGGCACATGAGCACCCACACCGGCAGAATCGAGGCGATCGCCGCGTAGATCGGCAGCATGATCTTCAACGTGTTCGGCTCGAAAACGAGGCTCGAACCATAGGAAGAGGCCGCAAACGGCTGACCCAGAAAAACGCCCGCGAGAACGATCGCGACGCCGATCACCGAAGCCTCCACCACCCGGCCCGGCCGAATCTTGTACATCCACAGACCCGTCACGAGCGCGGCCGGAATGGTCAACAGAATCGTGAACATTCCCCAGGCGCTTTCGCTCAGCGCTTTGACGACGACAAGTGCGACGCTGGATAGAGTGCAGATAATAATGAAAAGCGTCGCAATCGACGTCGCCACGCCGGACACCGGTCCGATGTTTCGACGCGCGATCTGCGGAAGCGTCAACCCGTTCTGTCGAACCGACGCCCAGAGAATCACGAAATCATGCACCGCGCCGGCCAGGCAGGCCCCGATCACGATCCAGATGAACCCCGGTAGATAACCCCATTGCGCCGCCAGCACCGGACCAATCAACGGACCCGGTCCCGCGATGGCGGCGAAGTGGTGTCCAAAGAGCACCCACTTGTTCGTCGGGTGATAATCAACGCCGTCGTTGAGACGATGGGCGGGCGTGGACCTCGAATCATTCAGCACGGCCACTTTGGCGGCGAGAAAAGCCCCATAGAAGCGATACGCCACGCAAAAGGCGGCGAGCGATCCAATGACCAGCCAGATGGAATTCATGTCGGAACCACACCAATCACGGTGAAATTCCGTGACACGCAATATCGTACCAGTCCCGAAAGAACTCGCAAAAGAAGTGAGAGTGGCCACCCGGCCCGGGCCGCAGCTTCATCAATCTGGGCGAACACCGAGATCGAAGCCGATCACAATTTCAGCGCCATAAATGGGGTACTCGATCCGGCAGCGATAGCCGCGCAGTTGATCGACATCCCACTCCCGCCGCGCGCAGACGTATCGAATCATGTCCTGGTTCGCCGGTGTTTCAGCCGCGCGAAACTTTGCGATCCCCGCACCCAGCGGTTGGATCGATTCGATGACATCGAGCCGATCGATCTCCCGCTGCGACGGATCGCGATGAAAAACGCCGACGGTTCGATAGAGGCTCAAATTCGGATCCTGCCCCGTATATACCGACTGATGCACCAGCACGTCGAATATCAGCGTGCGCGACGGTAGTGCGATGCCGATCGTCATCTTGGTTCTACGCGGAGAGTCCCCCGCCGAACGGTAAAGCGCCTGTTTGCCTGGCAAAAACGTGGCGTGGACGAGCTGGACCGCGGACTGGGTCCCGACTTCACTCCCAGACAGCGTATACTGCGCGATGCCATCGGCGTGGCTCACTTCCAATTCGGGAAGTGGTTTCGAACAGAACTGCTCCAGCAGGAGGCCATCCAACCCCTCAACCGGCTTGCCGGCAACCGTCAACATGGGACCGGTCGCGTGAACCGTGTCGTAATGAACCACCAGCCCCGGACGCACCCTGCGCAGCCCGCCGGCCACGGAAATCCAGAGTTGATCGACGCGATCCTTTCGTTGACTGCTGGGATAGAGGATCGCGGTGTGGTGTTGCACGTCGCAGGCCGTGCCGAGAAGCTGGCTTATGCCGCGAAAGACGGATTGCTTGGCGATCAGCTCGACTCTCTCACGGGCGTCTGGCAACCATCCGCTGATGATCGCGTCCAGCGCACTGCGATCGCCCGCTTCGACGTCGATGAGTTGCGCAAAACGATCGACGGCCGCGCGCGCCTCACGAATGAGTTCCGGGTTTACCTTTTTTCGCTCCGCCGCCCGAAGCAGCCGCCGAAGCGGCTCAGGCCCCGGAACCATGTGCGCCACAGCCATGGGGTCGTGCTGCTGCGCCGCCTTGAGCAGGCGGCTGGTCAGGATGGTGTTGACCCCCAATGACCGGGCCAGCCGCTGCGGCCGATGCGGCCCTCCCGGAATCGCATCCAATACGTCGGAAAAAGTGCGGGCAAGGTCGTTTCCAACGGTGACGATTTGGTCTTCGACCGACTTCATTTTTTCTTGTCCATAACCGCCGCCTTGATACCTGAAATTACATTTATCTTGAACTCAGTAAGTTTATCATATGCTGGGACTTGTATATGATATCCGTCATGATTATTATTTTCTCAGAAAATCATTTTATGGCAATACTATGCTCCGTCAAGAACATTTTTTCAGGGGAATGTCAACGTGCGGCTCATTTTGATTCGTGGAGGACTGCTCATGTCTCACTACTCCCCCCGTTGTTTTGGTGCGACTCTTGGCTTTCTTGCAATCGGGATCGCGGCGATTCCCACCACACCCGCACTCGCTCAATGTCCGTCTGACTGGCTTCCGGGTGAAAGTGCCCCCGGCGTCACGGGAGACGGGACGGTCGCCGCAGCGGTCGTGTGGGACCCGGATGGTAACGGGCCCCAGCCCGAAATCGTTGCGTTGGCAGGCGGTTTTCAGGCAGCCGGAAACCATTTGACGAGCGGACTGGCGGCATGGGACGGTCATGAGTGGTCGGCATTGGGGCAAACCGGAGACACCTCTGGTCAAATCCGGAAGCTGGCAATCTACAACGGCGATCTCATCGCCGCGGGAAGTTTCACAAAGATCGGGGGAGTCGATGCGGCGAACATCGCGCGTTTCGACGGCTCGACGTGGCATCCGCTCGGCAATGGCCTGAACCACGTCGTGCGCACCATTGCAGTGTACAACGGTGAACTGTTTGCCGGAGGGTTTTTCACCGATGCAGGCGGCCCCACCGGTGACTACCTCGCCCGCTGGAATGGATCGTCGTGGCAACCAGTGGGCCTCGGCGTTAACAACGTGGTATCCGCCCTGACCGTGCATGACGGCGATCTGATCGTCGGCGGCGTCTTCAGTACAGCCGGCGGCGCTGGTGCGGACTGCATTGCTCGCTGGAACGGAGTGACAGAAACGTGGCAGGCAATGGAGGACGCATTCGATCTGTTCGCCGTGGAACACCTCACCGTCTATGACGGCGAAATAATCGCCGGCGCTTCCATCTACGACTGGTCCACTGGAATCATGGAATACATCGGCCGTTGGGACGGTTCATCCTGGCAGATGCTGGACGAGGGGTTGAGCGACCACCCCACCGCCTTCGCCGAATTCAACGGCGACCTCATCGTCGGCGGCTTGTTCACGAATGCCAGCGGCGTGTCTGCACTCCGAATCGCCCGCTGGGACGGCTTCAACTGGTCCTCTGTCGGCTTTGGAATGCGCGCCGTCGGAGCCCTCGCCGTCTTCGGCAGTGAATTGATCGTCGCCGGCGCCGGCACCCAGCCCAGCGGTCTGATGTCCAGCCTCGTGCTGCGATGGGATGGTTCCACCGTGGCTTACATGGGCGGCGGGATGGACGCCATCGCTTACAACTTTGCAACATACGACGGCGAGCTCATCGCCGGCGGTTGGTTCGGTCACGTCGGTGAGATCGTCGCCTCCGGCATCGCCGCGCGCGGAGAGGACGGCTGGCATCTGCTGGGGGAGAGCGGCATCAGCGGCGGCGATGGCTACGTCTGGGACATGGAAGTCTACGACGGATCACTGCTGGTCACCGGCTCCTTCACCTCCATCGACGGCGTAGGCGCGAACGGCGTCGCCCGGTGGGATGGCGAAAGCTGGCAGCCGTTCGGCGACGCGCCCGTCGGCAAATGGCTCGTCCAGGATGGCACGCTCTTCGCATCGGGCGTCTTCGGAACAAACCAGAACGTCGCCCGGTGGAACCCGGAATTCGAGTTCTGGGAGCCGCTCGGATCCTTCCCGCCAAATTCAGGTGTTGCCTGCCTCGCGATGTTCAACGGCGACCTGATCGCGGCCGGCATCGGCGGAACTGGTGTCAACGAAAGCGTCTGGCGCTGGGACTTCGATGCGCCGGGGACCTGGCATCCCGTCGGCCAGCACCTCGGCTACGCCACCGTCATGACCCTTGCCGAATACAACGGTGAACTCTTCGCCGGAGGCTACATCGGTTTGCACAAATTCAATGGAACATCATGGGTCACCTTCGGCGGCGGCTTGTACGGAAGCAACGACCTGGTGATCGACACCATCGCCGTGTTCGATCTGCGGATCCATAACGGTGAACTCATTGTGGCCGGGAGCTTCGGATACGTCGGAAATCAGCAGTATACGCAGGATGGCGTGGAAGCGAATCATCTCGCGCGGTGGAACGGCACGTCCTGGTCCGCCTTTGAAGGCCTCGCGCCCGGCGCCGATGACGCCGCCGTCACGCTTCATGAGCACAATGGCGACTTAGTCGTCGGCGGCTGGTTCGACATGGCCGGCGGGATGCCGAACGGCTTTTGGGCGCGGTGGGGATCGGTGGGCTGCGCACTCGGCGATGTCAATTGCGATGCACTCGTGAATACGTCGGACGTGCAGCCATTTGTGGCAGGCCTGATGGAACCGTCGTCGGTCGATGCGTGCGCGCGGCCCGCCGCCGACATGAACGGGGATGCCGCCCTGGATGGCGCCGACGTTCAGGAATTCGCGGCGTGCGTTCTGGCAGGCGGCTGCGGTTGACCCGCTATAACGGCCGCATTCACGCAAGCTTTGGAGGGTAAGCATCATGACGACACAGTTCAATCGATTTGTTTTTTGTGGCACGCTTCTGCTCTTTTCGGCGACAAACGCCCGATCGGAGGGACCATTCTGCCAATTTCAGGTTCCCCCGCTTCAGAGCTTCACGAATAGTCCTGACCCGACCAACCCTACCTTTCTCCTCGACCTGGCGGCGTGCCTGGAGCTGCCTTCGGGCACGCCGCTGGTGATGAACGGCATCGGCTGGAACCTGCTGGTCCAGGCGATCGGTGATAGCTGGATCAGCGAGGCCGAAATTCATTTCACCGATCCGGGGAATCCCCAGGACAGCGGGCTTCGCGTAAATCCGGGCTTCTTTTTTCCCGATTCAAACGATAACCAGCCCACGCCGCTTTTCCTTGGAATGTTAAAGCTCGAGTTCCTCGGGCTTGACCCGCTGTTTTTGTCGACGGGCCTGGTGCGACTTGAGTTCGGCGAATCATTCGACAATGGGCCGGGCCCGGACACGGAGTGGCTTGAGGGCGCTCTTTTTGTTCAGGCAATTCCACCTTGCACGAGAGGCGATGTGAATTGCGACCAA
>DATMEE010000186.1:0-12566 GCA_035557035.1 Phycisphaerae bacterium | reverse complement strand
GAATTGAGCCCGGAGATGATGGCCTGGCGATGAGCCTCGAACACATGCCCGGAAGGAGGTTGGAATTCAAACCCGCAACCCTGGATACCTTTCAATTCAGCAGAATGACCATCCGTTTCAATCGCGACAAGGCCGGAAAGGTCAATGCGTTCGAGTTAAGCAACCCGATGCTTCGCAACCTCAAATTCAAGCGGCAGCCCAGGCAAAGTCCCTGAGAGACAATGCCTGGGCCGGGAGAATCTTAATACGGCTCCCGGGGTCCTAGCGCCCATCCCCGTCCGCGTCTCCGGGAAACGCTTTCTCCAACCGGTGCCACGCGTCGCGTGTCGCCAGCTTGGCCTTGTCCCAGGTCACATTGCTCTTGCCCTTCGTCCGCTCGTAATCGCGCGCGAGCGACGTTTCGACATCTTCAAATCGCTTTCCCGGATATCGCACATAGCCCTCGTAGCCCGTTTGATAGGCAGGCCGATAGAACTCATAAGAGACGTTCTTGTCCGCGTAAGGACGCGTCGCGTAGTTATCTCTCCAGTAAGCGTCTTCCACCGTCGGATCGATCTGTTCCGCCACGCCTTTGCCAGCGAGGCCGCCGGCCACCGCGCCGACAACGCCGCCAATCGCGGCACCCACCGGACCGCCCACCGAACCGATCGCGGCGCCCGCCGCCGCGCCGCCGGCCGCGCCAACGCCCGTACCGACCGGATGCGCCCCGGGCGCGCCGGTGATCGGATCACGATTTGCGTCTGTGCCTCGAACTCCACCTGGATTGTTGGTTTCTTTGATCATGAGCGTTCCTTTGTGAGAAATCTTGCACCCCTCGGCCAACGAGCGCCAATCGTGCTGACAGGTAAACTTTAGACGGCTTGGATGAAGTCGAACTGAATTCAGCTTAACGATCGCTTCAGAAAGCGATACCAGAGCCGTAGGACCGGTTAGGACCGGTCCGGACCCGCCATACTTCTCGCCCACGCTGGGGTGCGTAGGGTTGGGTCGGCCCTTTTGACCCACCAAATGCGCGGAACGACGCTACAGTTTTGCCCGGATCCCGCTCGCGAACCGCGGATGCGACGAGTTTCGCAGGAGTTTCGTCCTTTTGACCCTTCCACAGGTGGAACGATTGACATGAGATAAGGTGGGTCGATAAGGCTGACCCACGCTACAATTGCGCTATACGATGATCGCCGCCAGCTCCCGCCGCCGGAAAACCAGCACCGCAATGGCCAGCGTGATGCCCGTCTTCAGCAGCATGTACCGCCACGTCTCCCCCCACAGCCGTGCCCAGCCGATGGCACGGCCTTCCATCAGATCGTTCGTCACCGCAATGTCGCCGATGCTCAGCAGCCATTCCATCGCCCCGATGACCACGGTGCGGACTTCCTGCTCGGTCGTGGGCTTCTCCGCGATATAGTCCTCCGTGATGGCCATTGCGTCCTTGATGAAGCCCATGGATGCGGAAATGAGAAATAGACACATGACCACCAGCGATCCCACCGGGAAACTCAAAAAGGTCGAAGCGCAGACGCCGAAGGCCGCGAGGCACGCAATGGGAATGAGCATGGCCATGCAGCCCATCAACAGGTTCAATTCGAATGAGCCGACCACATAGAGCACTTCCAGCGCCCCTTTTTCGAGGTCGATCACGACGTCCGCGCCCCGGGGATCGATGTTGAGGAACGCAATCGTAATCGTGCCGTCCGCCTGCACCGCCTTCCCGGGAAACTCGATCTCCTGCACGGCGCCGGTCGGAATGGCCTCGATGTGCTCGTAGAAATGCGCCGACTGCGGATCGCCGATGTACCACACCGCCAGCAGCGTGTTCTCCTCCAGTTGCTCGCCGGTCACCGGATGCACGGCCGCCGGCGTCATCTCCGGGACCGTCAGCTTGAAGCGCAGGCTCATGATGCGGTCCTGCTCCTTCGTCGGCGGAGGACCTTTCAGGGTCCAGGCGCGCAGCTCGTTGGTGGTGATGGTGCAGTACATCCCGAACATCTGCTTGTTCAGCTCTTCGCGAATCTCGCGGTCGCTCAGGTTCGGAGGAAGCGTGCCTTCCTCCCTCATTTTCGCGAAGCGGCGCTCGACCTCCTCCCTGATCTGCTTCTCGGGAACCTCCGGCCCGATCGAAGCGCGGGCCAGCAGAATCTGGCGGCGCAGCTCGTCGAAGCGACGCAGGTCGGCGCGAGTCTCCTCGGGCAGCCGGAGGAGGGTCGTGACCGCGTCTTCCTTCGAGAGACCGGTCGCCCTCGCCATCGCGTCGATGATCGGGCTGTCGGCGCCGCGGCGGCCTTCACCCCGGACGCCGTCGAGTGACGCGACGGCGGCATCAGCCTGCTCGGGGCTGAGCGAGCCGTAACTGATCATTTCGGCCTTGAGGTTCGATTTGAACTGGCCCACCAGCAGCATCGTGCCGGCATAGGTCGTCACGCCTACGTAGCACATCAGCAACACGATCATCGCCATCACGCCGGTGAACTTGCCCACGATCACCTGCCAGCGCGGCACGGGCTTGGACACGATGCCGAATATCTGCCGCCCCGCGATCTCCTGCGACAGCGACCGGCAGGCGAACAGGATGGCGAGCAAGGATAGCAGAAACCCGCAGAACCCCAGCGAGTAGCTCATGAACATCTGCACCCGGCCGGTCGTCGTCCCGTCGCCCTCGGCGGAGAAATAGAAGAATGGCACCGCGGCGACAATGAGAATGACAAAACCGGATGCGACGCGGGTGCGAAGGCCTTCGGAGAGAGTCGTGCGGGCGATGGCCCAGATGATGCGGTGCGCGCCGGCGACCTCCCAGCCGCCCATTTCCCCCGATCCGCGGCCAAAGGCGCGCCGAACGACATAGGCGAGCGCGAGGAGGGCGATGAGCACGCCCAACCCGATCAAAACAATGGAAAAGTTCTCGATGGACACAATGAATTCTTATGAACGGGATGGGATCAACTCTTTGGTTCCTGCGATCCGCCGCCGACCAGCCGGTCGATCACGGCTTTATCCGGCTTGGCGGACGCCACCGGCGATTCAACCGGCTCGGAGGCCGCCGGCGACGGTTCCTTTTCAGTGAGGCGCTCGAGCACCTCGCGGCGCGCCGCGGCCTTCGCGGGCTTCACTTCGACCGGCTCCTTGCCGGGGGCCGGCCCCTCGACCATCTGCTTGCCGGCGTCGACGAGCGATGCCACCAGTTCGACGCCGCCCTTCCGCTCGCCGGACAAAAAGTCCGACACGCCCACGGTCGATTCGGCGCCGCTGGTTTCCAACTGCTCGCGCTGGGCCCCGCCCACGACGCGAAGGAACAAGTCCTCCAGCCGGTCGGTGGGCTGGGCCACGCCGACGACTTCGCCGCCGGCCTGGCCGATCATCTCGCGCACCCGCGACAGGGCTTTGGCATCGAGTCGCCGGGTGGTGATCTGGGTTTCGTCCTTGTGAACCAGCAGCTCGCGCACGGTGCCGATCGTCTGCATCTTTCCGCCGTACATGATCGCGACGCGATCGCAAACGTCCTCAACGTCGGCCAGCAGGTGACTGCACAGCAGAACGGTCTTGCCGCGCTCGCCGAGAATGCGGATCACGTCTTTTATCTGCCGCGTGCCGATCGGGTCGAGGCCCGTCGTCGGCTCGTCGAGAATCAGGAAATCGGGGTCGTTCACCAGCGCCTGGGCAAGACCGATGCGCCGGGCCATGCCCTTCGAGTAAGTTCCGACCGGCCGATTCGCGGCGCGCTTCAGGCCGATCATTTCGATGAGCTGGTCAGTACGCCGGCGGCGCTCGAAGCGGTCGAGCTTGAAGAGCCGGCCATAGTAGTCGAGCGTCTCTCGCGCGGTGAGAAAGCGATAGAGGTAAGACTCCTCGGGCATGAATCCGATGCGGGCCTTGATGGCGGTATCGGTGGGCACGCGGCCGAACACCCTGGCCGAGCCGGAGGTCGGATAGAGCAGACCGAGCAGCATTTTGATGGTGGTCGATTTTCCGGAGCCGTTGGGTCCGAGGAGGCCGAAGATTTCGCCGGGGTTGATGTCGAGATCGAGCTTGTCGACGGCGCGGACGCGGTCGCGCCCCCAGAAATCCTGGAAGACCTTGGTCAGGGCGATGCACTCGACGACTTTCATTCAACCTCTGCGATGATTGCGCCAAACGGCAAGCCGGTGTCAACGTCTTGACTATAGCAGTCGAGAATGTTTCTCCGCGACGCCTGATGCCAGATAACCAATTGTTACTTGTTCCGGAACCGGCCCTGCGGGATCAAGCCGAAGTCTTTCCTCTCTCGTTCCGCCCGCTCCTTCCGTTTTTGATCGTCGGTCTTGATGTTGCCGCCGGCGCGGGGAATGTGCAGCCGATATTCCTCGGCATCCTGCGGAACATAGACTTTTACGATGTCGTCGTCGCTCAAGGCACGGGCCTGGGCCTCGCCGATCAAGCGCGACAGGAAGATTTCGGGATTGCGCTTGTACTCCGGCAGGACCGCCATGTATCGATTGTAGTCGCCGGCCGCCTCATTGATGGCGCGGTCGCGCTCGATCTCGGCGTCCTTGATGAGGCCGCGTATACGACCGGACGCAAGACGGAGCAGGTCCTCGACCTTGTCTCTCGCCGCCTGCAGATTCGCCTCGGTAGATGCCTCGCCGGCGGCACTTTCATCGCTGCGTCCATCGGCAGCGGACAGGGCCCGGACGATTTCATATTCGCGTTCAATGGCATCGGAGAGTTGCTGGTAATCCGGGCCGGCGGCGTTGACCAGCATGGATTCGGCCTCGGAGCGCGCTTTCGTGATGGCAACGCCCCGGCTGGTCTGGGCGCTGAAGACCTGATCGAAAACCTCCTGGGTCTGGCGCGGGGGCATGATCGCTTCGAGCTGCCCGGTCTGCGACTTGGGGGCGATGACGCCGGTGTTGGGGTCGACGTAAATCCCCAGTGACGCGCCTTTGGTTTCGAGATCGTCGAGGCTGTCGGCGATTCTTTTACCGACGGCCAGGAGAAAGTCCTCCTGACTGCCGCCGCGGATGTCGAGCGCGCCGAAGCGGGCGGCGGTGGAGATCACCGCGTCGCGGCAGATGTTGCGAAGCAGGGTGTATTCGGGATAGCGCATATAAGGCCTATCGCGAAAGCCGGCCCTGGGATTGGGCGCCGGAAGCACGTTGGTGACATAGGCGATGACGTCCTCGATGCGATATTTCACGACGAGGCGCGCGTGGAGAATGTTCGCGTCGCCGGTGAGGACATAATCGTCGCGCTCCGGGGCGAGATTGCCATATTTCGCCTCGAGTCGACCGCTGGCCTGTTCCTCGGGCGTGAGCTGCAGCATGAAGTCGAGCTCCATCTCGCGCTCGCTGGCGGCGACGGTCTGCCATTGGTCGATGGGAAACGGCAGCGACCAGTGCCAGCCGGGATTGCGGACGGCGGCCGGCCCGCCGACCCCGACGATCTGGCCGAATCGAAGGACGACGCCCTTTTCATCGGGCTTCACGCTGAAGAATCCGCTGGCGAAGTAAAGCACGACCAGCACGAGCATGAGCACCTTGAGGACGCGGAAGCTCTTGCGCAGGGCGCTGGCCAGTTCCGCGTGGGCCGGATCGAAGTCATCGATCACGGGCGGTGACTCCATTGTGGCACTCTGGCTCGTGCCGCCTTCGAGTTGAACGTCTCGTGGATCGCGCGAAGCGTTCGACATTCGCTACTCCTTGCCGCTTCGGTCGGCCGCGCCCACCGGTTCGCCGGAAGCGGGCGAGGCGGAAACCGCTTCCACGCTCTTGAGAATGTCGAAGGGAACAAACTTGTCGGCGTCGAGCACCAGCGTGATCTGGCCGGACTCGAAGATCGCCTCGACCGTTTCGAGCTTCTTCAGAAAGGCGCTTAGCTCGGGATTCTCGGCGAAGATCTTGTAGTATTTCGCCGCTTCGGCATCGCCCTGGCCTTTCAGCGTTTTTGCATACGCCTCGGCGCGGGCGATGATTTTCTTGGAAATCTCCTCCGCCTTGACGCGAATTTCGGTCGCCTTGGCCTCGCCCTCGGCGGTGAGCTGCTTGATGGCCGTCTGTCGGTCTTCCTTCATGCGAGCGAAGACATCTTTGGTGACCGACTCGGGCAAGCCCAGGCGCTTAATGCCGACGCTGACCACGTTGATGCCATATTTGTCTTTGGCGAAGGATTTGATGCCGCTCAAAAAGCTCCGCTCGATTTCGTCCAGTTTCATCTGCTTCGGATCGGTGTTGATCAGCTCGCTGAAAGGATGAGACCGCAGGACAAGTTGCACCTGGTTATCGAGCAGGTCGCGAATTTTCTGCGCGGCGGTGTCCTCGCGCCCCACCGCCGTCAAAAACTTCACGGCGTCCTCGATCCGCCAGGTGGCGTAGGCCGTGAGGACGACGGTTTTCTGATCCTCGGTCGCGACCTGGTGAAACTCGGTCTCGAAGGAGCGCAGCCGCTTGTCGAAGCGATGAACACGGTCCACCGGCCAGGGCCACTTGAAGTGCAGGCCCGGCTCCTTGGGCTGCTCGTCCACGATGCGATCGAACCGGGTGACGACCACGGTTTCGGTGTATCGCACCTGGTAGGCGATCATCATGCATCCGATGATGATGATGACGACCAGGGCGATGAGAATCGTCGGTAAGTTTCTACCCATGCTGTTTGAACCTCGGGCTGCTACGAAAGCCGCGCGCTGCTGCCCTATGCACGCGGCGTGTCACTTCGTTTCCTTTTCCGCCTCGAACGCCGAAAGCTCCGCCCCCAGAATGTCGACGGCGGCGGGCGGTTTCAGGTCCAGCTCATAAATGACCTTTGAAGAATCCTGAAGGGCGATCACGTATTTGCGAACGTCCGCCATCGACGTCGCCACAAGATGCAGATAGGTGCGGAGCGTGTAGGTCGACGGCGCCGACCGGTATGCCGCAAGCTGAATCGCATAGCGCTCGGCCGAGGACTTTTCGGCGAAGAGCCGGCCATAGGCATCCCGCTGAGCTTCCGCCGCCAACGCCCGGGCGTCGCCCGCCGAGACCGTGCGGAGCAGCCGCTCGACTTCGGCGGTCTTTTCCGCGCGATCCGGGCTGTTGGTTTCGGTGGCGCGATCCTCGGCGGTGATCGCGTCGTAAATCTGCTCCCATTCGGTGCCGGCCGCGCTGATGCGTGTCATCGCAGAGTCACCCTCGGCGGCCTTGATTTTCGCGTCCTTGGTTTCGATGGCGCTGACGACGTCTTGATACGCCTGGGCCACGTTCTCGTCCTGCGGCGGATGGATGCCGCCGAGGCCGACGTAGACGATCTCGACGCCGAGGCCGCGGCCGTCGAACCCCGCTTCGTCGCAACGCTTTTGAATGCGCTCGCGCAGCATATCGGCGCCCGCGATGCCGCCCGCGCCCAGCAAGTCGGCGATGTCGGCCGAGGCGGCGTAGCGCGTGAGCTCCCGATAGGAGAGCGACTCGATGATGCCGGCCACGTCGTCCGACTGCGCGTCGAAACGAATGACGTCCGCATCGTCCTCGTGCCGCACGCGCCAGTGAACCGGCATGCTGACGCTCAAGAGATTGACGGGCACCTTCGATTCGCCCGAGATCTGCCGATCTCCGACGAGCAGCTTGTATTCCTGGGCGCGGTGCTTCTTGGTCCAGAGCACCGGCGGGCGGTCCTCGATGATGGGGTTTTGCTCACGCTCGCGGTCCTGCTCGCTCGGCGCGTAACCCAGCTCCATGCGCTGTACGCGTTGAACGGGGATGATGCGGGCGCCGTCGATGGGCCACGGCCAGGTCACGTGAATGCCGGGCTTGGCGGTGGCGGGGCGAACCGCGCCCAAGTGCGTAATGACAGCCTCGTGGCCCGGGGGAACGACGACAAAACAGGTGAGCAGCAGAATGACCGCGGCCTGCACGAGCAGCAGATAGGGAATCTGCCGGCGAAGCAGGCTGTAAAACCACGTGTCGCTGACTTTGAATCCGAACTGATAGTCGATCGCCTTGGCGACGCTCTGGAGAATGCCGCCGGGCTCACTGAACATGCCGAGCAGGCGGCTGTCGTAGAACGGCCGATGGTCGCCGCCTTCGACACGCGGGCGGTAGAGATCGAGGATGTAATTAATGATGGTTTCGACAGAGAGGATGATGAGCAGTGAGGCGATGGCGCCGGCGACCCAGTCATCGGCGTAGGAGAATCCGCTGATGACGAAGAGCAGACCGATGGAAATGGCAAGGCACGCGGCACTGGCGCCGAACATGAAGTTGCCGCCGGCGCGGAGCGCGCTCCAGCGGGCGACGCGGCTCATGCCCAGGGCATAGCGCGAAATCATGAATGCAACGAAGGCAAATCCGCCCGTGAAGAAGAGAATCACTTCGGCGTTGACGACGCCGGCAATCGACGCGGCATTCTTGACCGGGGGAAACTGCCACGCGGAAGCGAAAATCGAAAAGCCCGCAATGAAGTGAAAGACGGCGATTCCCAGGGCCAAGACCGGAATCAGCACGCGCTGAATGGAGCGCAGCCGCCGCCCCATCGCCAGCGTATCCATCTGAGCGAGGTCTTCCTCGTCGAAGATCGTCTCGACGCCGCCGAGCTTCTCCTTTCGAAGTCGCTCCAAGTCGGCGACTTCGAGCCGCTCCTCGGCCAGCAGCCGCTGCTGATGCAATTGGATGTAGCAGAGAGTCCAGACGCCGCAGACGCCAAGAAATTGAAAAGCGGCCGACCAGACGGCGGCACTGCTGCTTGCGCTCCAGATCGCGAGCCAGGCCAGCAACAGCGCAAATACAAGACTCAACCCCCCGCCCAGGAGCGCGACCCATTCTCCACGCCGGTCGATGCCGGATAGCGTTTTTTTCTTGCCCATACCTGGTCAAAACCCTCGGGGACGAAGCCATTCGAGACCCGCCATTGTAGGTCCCCGCGCGTCCATGCCAAGACCCCGAGTCAGGCGGCGATCATCCCGCCCTTGACCCTCATTGGCCGGGCCGTAACATTCAATTCGAAAGATCGCCGTGGGTCAGTAGGAATAGATTCTGGCGGCCTTTGCGACCCTCTCTTACGCGATAGACGTACTTCATCCATCGCGACCACGCAATCGCGGCGGTGATCCACCAGCTTACGTCACCCCCCATTGGCGGGTGCCACCCAGGTGTTTATGACGCAATTTTGGGCCATCGCCCGGAATACATTTCTTCAGTCGATCAGGCAGCCGGTGTACGGCATCATCGTGCTGATCACCCTCGGCGGGATCGCCATGACGCCGTCGATCACGGGCTGGACCCTCGACGACGACAACAAGATGCTGCGCGACATCGGGCTTTCTACGCTGCTCATTCAGGGATTGTTCCTCGCCTGTTTCGTCGCCCCCGGGATTCTGGATGCTGAAATTGAAGACCGGACGATGCTCACCGTCGTGGCCAAGCCCATTCGCCGGTCGGTGTTTATCCTTGGGAAATATGCCGGCCTGTTCGGCGCGCTGCTTACGGCGCATTACCTCGCATGCATCGGCCTGTTGATGGCGGTGCGACATGGCGTATTGCAGAACGCGGCGGAAAAGTCGGATGTGAGCGTGGTGATCCTCGGGCCGGGCGTGGTGCTGCTGCTCATGCTGCTGGCGGGAATACTGAATTACACGCTGGAATGGCGATTCCTGCCCACGATCGTAACGCTCGCCATACCGGCATTCACCCTCAGCGGAATTGTTCTGCTGGTGATGAATCGCGATTTCAAACTCGCTTCCTACGAAACGGTGCAGATCATCGGGCCGCTTCCCGAGGATGCCGCGCAGCCCGGCGCGCTGAAGGACATCATTTTCTTCCGACCCGATCCGGGCAATGTGGCAGGCACGGGGAACGAAGGCGCGCTGGTCAGATCAAACTGGAAAGGCCCGATAAGCGATGCAGACCGGATGTATCTGCTCGGGCTCGTTGATCACGTGCAGTGGCGCAAGAACATTAACTACCTGGTTCAGGAGTCGCGGAAGGTCGTCAGTTTTGAGATCGTGAAGGCGGCCGTGCTCATTGTGGGCGCGATCGGGATTTTGGGCTCGGTGGCGCTGGCGTCGGCCACGCGACTTTCGGTCGTGCCGACGTTTCTGATCAACTTTCTGGTGATTATGGCGGGCCTGGCGTCGGACCAGATGATCAAGCCGCTGGCCGAGGTCGGGAAGCGATGGGCGGCGTATGCCTATCACATCATTCCGAATTTTCAATTATTCTGGATGGTCGATGCGCTGGAGGAAAACCGGCGCATCCCGTTGGACTACATCGCCTCGTCGCTCGGTTATGCGGCGATGCTCAGCGTTGCGTTTCTGTTGCTGGCGATGGCGCTGTTTGAGACGCGCGAAGTGGGTTAATCGAATTGTTGAAAACCTTTGATTGCTGAATGCCGGCGGGTTGCAATCCGCCGGCGCGTATCGGAAGAGAAATATGGCGCATCAAATCGTCGGCGTTCGGAAAGCCGAAACACACCATCACGCCGAGCACCATCACGAGCACCACCACGAGGATCATTTTCACCTGCACGCGCTGGAAGCCGCCGCGGCCACGCGCATGGCGAATTTCTGGCTGTTCATCACGCTGCTCGGCGGAATCCTGATCGTCACGAGTTATATCGTACAGTTTTTCAGCCCGATCGTGGGGCCGGATGACACGATCTTGACCGACGTAAGCGCTTGGGAACGCATCAAGCTTCTGTTTCTCGACCGGGGTTACGCGCCGGAATTCTTATATGGATTCCAGATGGATCTCGCGGCGGCCGTCGGCGCGCTGCTGCTGGCCACGCGCATTCTGTGGCACGCTTTTCGAAACATTCTCAGCGGGCACATGCACATGGATGAGTTGGTGGCGCTGGCCATCGTGGCCGCCATCGCCACGCACGACTATCGCGCCGCCGGGGTGATCGGTTTCTTCCTGCTGCTGTCGGAGTTGATCGAAACGCGGACGGCCATCGGGGCACGGGCGAGCATCGAGGAGCTTATTAAGCTGACACCGAAGACGGCGCGATTGGTGGAGGGAAACTCCGAGCGCGAGGTGGAGGCGGTTTCGCTGCAGAAGGGGCAGATCGTGCGGGTGCGGCCGGGGGACAATATTCCGGCGGACGGGCGCGTGCGCCGAGGGGATTCGACGGTGAATCAGGCCAATATCACCGGCGAGTCGTTGCCGGTCGACAAGCGCGAGGGCGATCCGGTGTTCAGCGGCACCTCGAACCTCACCGGGGTTCTCGAAGTTGAAGTGACGAAGGTGGGCGGGGAGACGACGCTGGGGCAGGTGCAGGACCTTATCCTGCAGGCCGAGCGCACCCGCATCCCGATCATGCGACTGATCGATCAGTACGTCGTATGGTACACGCCGATCGTGCTGATGCTCGCGGCGCTGGTTCTCTTTTTCACCATGGACGACAACGGCATTCGAAGGGCGATCACCATGCTGGTGGCGAGTTGCCCTTGCGCTTTGATCATGGCGACGCCGACGGCGATGGTGGCGGGGTTGAGCTGCGCGGCGCGACTGGGCATCCTCATCAAGGACGTATCGCACCTTGAGAGTGCCGGGCGGTTGACAGCGGTCGTTTTTGATAAGACCGGCACGCTGACGACCGGCGAGCTTTCGGTGACGCGGCTGATCCCCGCGCCGAATGTCGACGGCGCCGATCTGCTCGCCGTGGCGAGCGCCGCGGAGCAGAACAGCAACCACCCCGCCGCCCGCGCGATCATGAACGTCGCTCGCGAGGCCAATATTCCGATCGATCGGCCGGCGAAATTCGCCGAGGTGCCTGGCAAAGGGGTCATCGCGGAAATCGACGGCCATCGCATTCTCGTCGGGCGGCAGTCGTTTCTCGCCGAGCAGGGCGTCGATACGTCGAACATGGCCGATGCCATCGCCGCGACAGAAGGCATGAGCCAGTTGTTCGTCGCCCGGGGAAATCAGGTGCTGGGCATGGTCGGCCTCGAAGACCGCACCCGCACGGCCGCCCGCGAGGCGGTGCAGGAGTTGCGCGACCTGGGCATTCGCCGGGTGGCGATGTTGACCGGCGACCGGGCGGCGGTCGCAAAGCGGGTGGCCGCCGAGATGTCATGCACGGAATACAAGGCCGACTGCCTGCCGCAGGAGAAGCTCGACCTGGTCGAGCAGATGCGGCGGCAGGGGCACCGGGTGATGGTGGTCGGCGACGGCGTGAACGACGCCCCGGCCCTGGCCGCGGGCGATCTGGGCCTGGCGATGGGGGCGGCGGGCAGCGACGTGGCGATCAAGTCGGCGTCGATCGCGCTGCTGAACAACGATCTGACGCGCATTCCGTTCCTGGTGCGCCTGAGCCGTGCGACGCGGCGGGTGGTGGTGCAGAACCTGGTGTTCGGTGTTTTGTTCGTGGTCACGGTAATGGCACTCGGAGCATTCGACGTGATTCCGCCGACGGTGGCGGCGATCCTGCACACGCTAAGCAGCTTCGTGGTGGTGTTCAACTCGGCGCGCCTGGTGCGCTTCGGAGAAGATCGGCTGACGCACGAGCAGGTGATCGCGACGGACCGAACTGTGCGTGCGATCCCGGCGCCGGCGATATGAACTCCCTCACGCAATCCGTTGATGGGACATAATGACTACCCGCCTAATTCAGTTCGGGCGATTGCTGGTTCT
>DATMEE010000185.1:0-3751 GCA_035557035.1 Phycisphaerae bacterium | reverse complement strand
CCACGACGGAAGTTCACAAGGTCCCCGCCACGATTCTTAGCCGCGTTCAGCGATTCGACTTCAAGCCGATCCCCGCGAGCGAAATCGCCGAGCAGATTCAGGCCATCTGCAAGGCCGAAAAGGTCACGATCGAAGAGCCGGCGGTGAAGCGGCTCGCGCGCCTGGCGAACGGGTCGATGCGCGATGCATTGAGCTTGCTCGATCAGGTCTTATCCATGGCGGGAAAGAAGATCACGTCGCAGGTGGTCGACGAGTTTTTTCCCGCAGCCCATGACGAGGTCTTTGCCGAGCTGATCGACAGGCTGGCGGAAAATGACGCGGCTCGGGCACTCGACGTCGTGGATCGCAGCTTGAGTGGCGGCGCTACCCTTGATAATTGGTGCAGCCAGTTCATCGCCCAGCTTCGCGACTTGATGATCCTGCGCGTGTGCGGCGACGACACGGACCTGGTCGATGCGCCGGCCGCCCTGCGCTCGGACCTCGCCGCGCAGTGCCGGAAGTTCGACAGTGGCGCTTACGTCTACATGATCAGCATGTTGGAAGAGCTTCGTCGCTCCACGAAATCGAACAGCAGCGGCCGGGCACTGGTTGAGGCGGCGATCATCCGCATGGCCGATGCATCGAATTTTTCCTCGGTGGAAACGCTGTTGAGCTACGTCGGCAACGGCGCGCCGGCCGGCGGCGCAGGTCCATCGCGTTCGGCACCGACGCCATCGGTGCCGGCTTCGCGGTCGATTCTCTCGACGAGCGCAGCGCCGCGGCCCTCGACCGTTCCCGAAAAAAAAAACGAGGTAGCTGAGGCGTTCCCTTCTGTCTCCGCCGAGTTTGGCGAGCCGCCTGTCGCATCGCCGGCATCCTCCCGTCGGCCGCTGGTGGGGAGTGTTGACTATTTGCCGACGACCGGCGACGAGCCATCCGCGCCGCCGCCAGCACGAAAACACCGCGAGGTCGAAACATCGCCCGGGTCCGCGGCCCCGGGCGGGGGCCTCAAGCGCCGCACGACGCAGGAGGATTTGCGGGCGGCTCAGGCCGATCCTCTCGTCATGCAGGCCATGGAATTGTTCGGAGGACAGATCGTCGAAGTCAGCCGCAATCGTCAGGATCGTCCCGGGCCGCTAGAATCGGAAATCGCTGAAAATCCTTAGGGGGACGCAGCCCGCTCGTGGGTCGGGTGCGCTTATTAACGTTGAAAGCAAACTCTCATAGGAGTTCTTGAATGTTCGGAAAGCTGGGCGAGCTGGGCGGCATGTTGAAGCAGGTTAGCGAGATGAAGGCCCGCATGGCCGAGATGCAGGAAAAGGCCGTCACGATGCGCTTTGAGGCCGAGAGCGGGGCCGGCGCCGTCCGCGCCACCGTCAACGGCAAGATGGAACTGGCGAACATCAAGATCAGTCCCGAGGCGGTGCGGCCCGACGACGTCGAGATGCTGGAAGACCTGATTCGCGCGGCCGTTGCCGCGGCGCAGAAGAAGGCCATGGACGGAATGAAGGATGAAATGCAGAAGCTGACGGGCGGCATGAACATCCCGGGCTTGGACGCGATGATGGGCGGCTGAAACAGAGCCGCGCCCGTCGGGAAGCGTCACCGCTCGCCCGTGAACAACCCTCACACACGATCGAAACTTCGAGCCGAAATCATCTTCGCCTTGTTGAAAACTCGGACGCCGCCGCATTCACATGCCTGACCACCTGCCGCCATCCCTCACCCGCCTCAAGGACGAATTCAACAAGCTTCCCGGCATCGGCCCGCGAAGTGCCGAGCGCCTGGCATTTCACGTCCTGAAATCCAACAAGGACGCCGCCTTGGCCCTCGCCGGCGCCATCCGCGAAGTGAAGGAGATGGTGCGCCATTGCAGCATCTGCTTCAATCTCACCGAGGCCGATCCCTGCCCCAGCTGCGCCGACCCCCGGCGGGACCAGGCCCAGATTTACGTCGTCGAGCAGCCCAAGGACCTGATGCTGCTGGAGACCACCGGCCTGGTGCGCGGCGTCTATCACGTCCTGCTCGGCCACATCGCCCCACTCGACGGCGTCGAGCCGGGCGATCTGACCATCGACGCCCTCGTCCAGCGGGTGAAAAAAGGCGGCGTGCGCGAGATCGTGATCGCCACGAACCCCACGATGGAGGGCGAGGGCACGGCGCTTCACATCAAGAGCCTGCTGGCCGGCAGCGGCGTCGCCATCACCCGCCTCGCCCGCGGCCTGCCCTCCGGCTCGCAAATCGAATACGCCAGCCGCGCGGTGCTCGAAGACGCCATCGAAGGCCGCCGCGAGTTCTAACGTGTGCCACTGCTCTGTGAGCAGTGCGAGCGCAGTGAGATTTACGAAATCGAAGCCCTCATCGGTTCGTACGCAACACTCTAGTCTAAAAAAAAACCGGCGCCTTTTGACGCCGGTCGGTCATGTGTGAAGCATTGACTGCGCTAATTCCGGCCTAGATCAGCACCGGGTCGTTGCGAATCGCACGCCGCAGCTTCGAGATCGCCGAAAGCTGAATCTGCCGCACGCGCTCCTTGCTGACGCGCATCCTGCGGCCGATGTCCTCCAGCGTCTGCCGCTGGGACTCCTCGTCGAACGGGAAGCGGCGTGAGAGCACGTTCTTCTCGACCTCCGTCAGTTCGGCGTTGTCGAGATGCAGAATCTGCCCTAGCCGCTCGGTGAAGAGCGCCTGCTGATCGGTGCGTGCCACATCAGAGGCATCGCTCTTCTCGAACTCGACGTCGTACGGGCCGGCGACGCGGCCGCGCCGCTTGGAATCCATCAGCGCCGCCCGGGAGAACGCCCGGATGATCGCGTTGCAAGCGTAGGTGCTGAACTTGAAGCCGCGCCACGGGTCGAACGTATCGGCCGCGCGGAGCAGCGCCATCATGCCCTCGCTGGTCAGCTCGTCGCGATCGACGATCTCAAAGCGGGTGCGGCCGATCATGTCATAGACCAGCCCCAGATTCGCCTCGACGACGCGCGTGCGGATCAGGTTATAGCGATGCACCCACTTGAAAAACTCATCGCGGAGTCGCTTGCCCGGATGCGGCAATTTGGCCGCCCGCTTGTACAGCGTGCTCAGGGTATACCCGCAAAAATGAAGCTGCTTGAAAAGCAGAATTTCCTCAACGGAGTTAATGCGGCCTGATCCATCGACCGTCTCCGGCCAATTGGCGAAGAGCTTCGCCTCGGTGGAAGCGCGCTTTAATTCCACGTTCATGATGTAGGGCGGCGGCGGAGTCCAATCCTTCATCGCCGCCTTGGACGAAACTAGAGTTGTTGTGCGACGCATGTTTCTCTTCACTTTCCGGGCTGTGTGGCCGCCCGCTATCTCCTCCAGACGCCAGAACGCCTGAATCGATTCATCCTTTATGCAGAGCCGTATATAGCTCTAGATTAGTACGGTATGGTAATAGCCTCAGTTCGCCGATCCCAGGCAACGCGATGGAGCCTCGCCAGCTCCGCAAACTAGAAGCAATTATACACCATCCGTGTCTTAAATTCGGGCTGAATTGGATGTTAAATCGTTCACCTGAGGTATTCACCCCACAGTGATACCATCCGTTGAGATGAAGGTCGCGGCGCACGATCGATGCCGCATCGAAGAAACGACGATTCGAGGCAGGAATCTAGTGGTCTAAGACAGTTGAATCTTCGGGTATAGTCGTCGGAGCTTGATCCGGGCGTCGGCAGTCTCGAATTGCCAGTCGATTTTCCGGCTCCGGTTGTTTCGGTCTTTCTCCCACGTCGACACATGCTGCCGTAACGTG
>DATMEE010000184.1:0-9284 GCA_035557035.1 Phycisphaerae bacterium | reverse complement strand
GCTCCGGAGTCAAGCGAAGCCATCGAATTGACGGATTTACTCGGCGAACTCCGGCTGCGCCAATCTCGTTTCGACGAAGCGGAGGCACTGCTGCGCCAAGTAGTGGACACGCTGACGCTCAAGCACGGGGCGGACGACACGGCGACCCTCACGGCCAAACATCATCTTGCGACGATGTTGCGGGATAAAGGCGATCTGCAGGCCGCCGAAGCACTTCATCGGCAGGTACTCGAAGGCCGGCAGCGCGCTTTGGGGCCTGAGCACCCGCATACGTTGAGGTCCATGACTGCCGTTGCCGGCCTGCTCAAGCAGATGAGCCGACTCGACGAAGCTGAGGCGCTTCTTGAACAGGCCCTTGAAGCCCAGATACGAACCGTGGGTGAAGAGAAAAACGACACGATCACGACGATGACCGAGCTTGCCGGACTGCTCACGCTCCGCGAACGACGGGCCGCGGCGTTCGAGCTGGCCTCACGGGCCTATGAGCTGGCACAGCGGGCCTATGGTCCTGAACATCTACGAACATTCATTCTCATGGAAAATCTGGCAGTCGCGCATCTGGGATTGAAGCAGCCCGCGGAGGCCGCATCGTTGTTGGAGCAGGTACTTGAAGGCACGACACGGATACTCGGCCCTGAGAGCCCGAATCTGCTTCCCACTCGAGTCAACCTCGGGACTGCGTTGGCGCGCACCAACCGAATTGAAGAGGCGATCGAGCACTTTCGCGAAGTGGCGGAAACGGCGCCACGCATCCTGGGACCCGATCATCCGCAGACGCTCATGTTCCTCAACCAGTACGCGACCATTCTGCTCGAGACAAAGCGGCCGGTGGAAGCGGAACCGTATTACCGTCAGGCGCTGGAGAACGCACAAAAAAAGCTCGGCGAAGCGCATTGGTTGACCGGCCTGCTTTCAGACAACGTGGGACGATCTTTGCTTCCGCAAAAGCGCTACGAAGAAGCCGAACCATTCCTGCTGACGGGATATGAAACTCTCCTCAAGGCGCTGGGTGAAAAAGACAGCCGCACCGTCGGAGCGGCGTCCGATCTTGTCGAGTTGTACGAAGGGTGGGACAAGCCCGAATTGGCCGACAAGTACCGCCCGCCGCCCGCGCCAAGCGAGTAGAATAGTCGCGACCGGCGGCAGGCGCTCTGCCGCTGCTCAGGCAATGCGCGGCGCGGTACCGAATGATCATTCTGATAGATAACTACGACTCCTTCACCTATAACCTGGTGCAGCGCCTCGGCGAAATCGGTTTGCGCGAGCCATCGCTGCGGCACGAGCTTCGGGTCTTTCGCAATGACGAGGTCACCGTCGATCAGCTCGCGGAGAGTTCCCCTACCCATCTCATCGTCTCGCCCGGCCCCTGCGCCCCGCTCCAAAGCGGGATCAGCAACGACGCCATCAAACATTTCATCCGGAAAATTCCAATTCTCGGCGTCTGTCTCGGCCATCAGTGCATCGGCCACGTCTTCGGCGCCTCGGTTTCGCAGGCGCCGCGCATCATGCACGGCAAGACCAGCCCGATTCACCACGACGGCCGCACGATCTTCCGCGGCCTTTCCAAGCCCTTCACGGCAGCCCGTTATCATTCACTGACAGTGCTGCCCGACACGCTGCCGCCGGAATTTGAAATCACGGCACGGACCGACCAGAACGAACTCATGGCCATCCGCCATCGCACCGCCCCGCTGGAAGGCATTCAGTTTCACCCGGAGAGTTTCCTGACAACGGAGGGAAGCGCCCTGCTGGCCAACTTTTTGAAACAATGATGCAATTACGGAGGCTTCACTACGCCAACGGCGTTTCGTCTCCCAGCCCGGGGTTGTCGAGGGAGGCGACTACCCTGGGTTTCACAACAGGACAGGCGACTCAACTCCGACGGAGTTGTGTCACAACCCCCATTCGGGGTTGAGGCACTCTCTTGCGGCGCGACCCAGGGTAGACGCTTCGCGTCAACCCTGGCCTGGCGGACGAAGCCCCGTTTGGGGCATTTTCGGAGTTGTGACAGCCACGAAGACTTCCATGGATTTGCGGGGTGCGCGTAGTGTGCCCCACCGGATGACAACTTGTGCTTCGACGCCTTATCGATCATCTCTTTGGCCGCAGGAAGCGCCGCCGTGCCGACATTCTGGCAACTCCATTTCCGGACGCCTGGCTTCCGTACCTGCGTCGCGCTGTTCCGTCCTACGAATGCCTCAGCCCGGAGGACCAGCTTCGCGTCCAGGACGCCGTCAAGCTGTTCATCGCCGAAAAGTCCTTTCTCGGCTGTCGCGGCGTTGTCATCGATGACGAAATCAAGGTAATCGTTGCCGGTGCGGCCTGCCTGCTGCTGCTCGGCCTGCCCCACCTCGATGTATTTCCGCGGCTGCGCGAAATCATCATTTATCCGCACGATTTGCGCGAAGAAATCGACGCGATCGGGCCGGACGGCCGCCGCTACTACATCGAGCGACTGCGCGCGGGCGAGGCCTGGCGGCGCGGCCCCGTGGTGCTGGCGTGGAACAACGTCGCGCATTCGATCGCCGGTCCGCGCGACGGCTACAACGTGGTGCTTCACGAGTTCGCACACGTGATCGATCTGCAGAACGGCGACGCCGACGGCGTGCCCCCCCTGCCCACGCGCGAGCAGCACTCTCGATGGATTGAAGTGATGCGGTTTGAATTTGAACAGTTTGTGAAGGAAAATCGCCGCGGTGAAATGACCTTCATTGACCCCTACGCCGCGACGGACATGGCGGAATTTTTCGCCGTCTCGACCGAGCATTTCTACGAGCAACCGCGGCAGATGCGCGATTCGCATCCCGATCTGTACGAACTATTCGTTGATTTCTTCGGGCGCGATCCGACGACGTGGCGACGCGCGGAACCATCTCGCTGGCAGCCTCGCACGCTGCGATGATGTGAAAGACGACGCAAGGCGATCGATCCTCCGCCTCGCGCCGCCTACTGATTCACTTCCGCCGCTTGCGATTCGGCGCCGCCGCTTCCTTGGCGCGCATGGCCTCGATGCGCGAACGCAACACGCTCGCTTCCTCGTACCGCTCCTCTTCGACGGCCTTCTCCAACTCGGACTCCAGCCGCTCCATCGGGTCCAGCGGCATCCGCGCGGCGATCTCGTGTCTCAGCGACGACAAAATCGAAACCTCGGTCATCTCCTCGAAATCATCCTCGCCGTTTTCGGTAACGACTTCGCGGATGGCGCTCAGTCCGGCATCCACACGGGCCAGCGCGGTCTTGAACCGCCCTTCCCGCAGGAGCAGGTGAACCTCCGCACGGCTGTTCATCATGATCAGGTAGGGTCGATATTGCTCAAGCGCCGCCCGATCGTTTTCCTCACGGGCAAATCGCCGGCACAACTCCACCACTTCCAGATTCCGCGCCGTGTCGCGCTGCACGCCCTCAAAGTCCTCCAGCACAAACTCCGCCAGATAGCGATGATAAAATTGCACCGACTCCTCGCGCAACGACTGGCACTCCTCCGCCGTCAACTCAAACCCGAGATCGGTGCCGTTTCGCTCCCGATACTTTTCGACCCGACCCTGATGATAGACGAGCAACGAATCCACTCCGTGCGGACGTCGGCCATCCGGGCGACCGGACACTTCCATCTGGAGGAGCCCGAGGTCGAGGCGCATCTGAATTTTGACGGCCCCGTCGTCGCCCGTGATTTTGCGCACGGTGATCTGCCCGGGTTCGTAGTCCCAGCCCGTGAGGATCCGCCGCAAATCGTAAGAGGCCATCGGATGCTCCTTTTCTGGCATAATCCATCTGAATTATACCCAACCAAAATCGGCAAAGTGGCGGCGCGTATCAACACTGGGAAGTCGGTTTTGAACGGAATTGCCGAACGACCCGATAATGGAAGCGAACCGGTGTTTCAATGCCTAGAATTGATAATGGCCGGCAATTCTAAACAGGAGTTGCGACGTCGCCACGATCTTGGATTGGAGCGCGCGACAATATCGGTCGCGATCGGCTCACGGGCGCGTTTCCTGCGCGTGCCGTAACTATGGCACTCGTCCGGACTCGTCATGGTCAATGGAAGTGGGCGCGTCCGCGCTTCGCGGTCGGCGATGCAAATAGACAGATGTCAATATTTGTCTTCCCCGCCCTCTGGCTCGTTCTCTTCGTCCTGTTTCCACGCATCGGACTCGTCCGACTCGCGAATCTCCCGCTCGATGTGCGCGATCATCTTCTCCTGCAACGGCTGCATTCGCCGGTAAATGCTCAGGGTGGCTTCATAGGCCGTCACCAGGCGGTCCATCTTCTGGACAAGCTCGCTGGACTTGATGAACTGCCATTTGGCGATGCACTCGGGCTCCTTGATCGACCCGAACGGATCGCACTTGAAGGAAACCTGCCCGCCCGGCCCCCGCACAAACAACTCGCAGTCGCTGCACTGGATCATTGCGACCCCCCGCTTTCCTTGATTCGGTCATCTGGTCCGCTTACCAGATATAATCGCCGGCCTGCTCGCAACGCATCTTGTACTCGGCCTTGCTCGCCTCCCACCAGCGGTCCAATTCAACGCGCCGCGTCCGCAGGCGATCCGACCCCTCGCGTTCATGACGCCGAATTCCGTCGAGCGTCAATTTGAAGTGCTCCGTTCGACGGCTTATTCGGCGACGGGAATACGGGTCCTTTGCACACCCGTGGACGACCACGCCAAGCAGCAGGCCCAAGACAACGAATCGAAGAAGTCGCCTTAAACCATTGTTGGATTTTGACTTATCGATCACCATCACATGATTGAACATGGATTGCCTCCGAGGGACTCCCAAAATTGTACTCGATGCAGAAACGTGTGTCGCATGGCTTCCTCCGCAATTCAATGGGTGGGCCCCACCATCGAGTAGGCCTGATGATCGACTTAGTTATTGGACCAAAGTGGGCCTCGCGTGGTGCCATAGTGTTCCATGTGGAACTGCTTTTCTCCTCCGGTCGGCGCTTCGGGTCCATGCCGCCTACCTTGGCCTTTTCGCGACGCGGAACTCCATGTTTCGACCACCCACGGGATCGCTCCCCAATGCCCAGCCTTGTGCGAGGTCACGAGACTGGATAACATGCTGCTCCCCCTAGGAAGTCCCTGAATTCTCACACGTTCCACGTGGAACCACGACCTTTTGGCCAGCCTGACATGATATCAAATTGGCACGGTCACGGAGGACTGTAATGAATCCAAAACCTCCACAAAAGCGGCTCGGGCGTGGTCTCTCATCATTAATCTCCGGCGATCTCTCTCACGGATTCACCGACTCAAAACAAAGGCGCGACCTTGCGGTGATTCCTACCCACGCTCCCGGCAATTCTACGTTTGACAAGAAGCCGATTGAGCCTCAGGTGTCGTCCCATCGGCTTGCATCTCTTCCTATCAACACGATACGCGCCAATCCGCTTCAGCCCAGAAAAGTGTTCGATGAGGTCCGCCTGTCGCAGCTTGCCGACTCCATCAGACAACAGGGAACCCTTCAGCCCATTGTCGTTCGGCCGGCGCCCGGGGGGTATGAGCTGGTGGCGGGGGAGCGCCGCCTGCGCGCCTCCAAGCTCGCCGGTTTGCAGGAAATTCAGGCCATCGTTCGGACGGTCCCGGATCACGAACTCCTCGAACTGGCGCTCGTCGAGAACATTCAGCGGGCAGATCTGGATCCGGTTGAACGAGCACGCGGCTACCGGCTTCTGATCGAGAAGTATCAGCTCACCCATGACCAGATTGCAGGGAAGATGGGGGAGGACCGTGCTACGGTCTCTAACTATTTGCGCATATTAAGCTTAGACGCATTCATCTTGGACGCGCTCTCGGCGGGAGAGCTTGCCACGGGCCACGCAAAGGCATTGCTCGCAATTTCCGATGAAAAGTCTCGCAATCTCGTTGCCAAGCAAGCCATCGCCGAGGGCTGGTCGGTGCGCCGCCTGGAAGCCGAGGCGGCGGGGCGATCCAAGCCCCCGAAGGTCGATATTCAAAAGAACGATAAACGCCCGGCGGTCGCGGACCTGGAAGAAAGGCTTCGCCAAAGTCTCGGCGCGCGCGTGACAATCCGGGAAGGGCGGAGGCGACACTCTGGGCGTTTGACGATTGAGTACAACGGTCTGGATGATTTCGAGCGAATCCTCCGACGCCTGGGCATCGAGGACGACAAGCCATAATGCGACAGACGGAATTGACATGAGACTGTATTGTGAATGATCGTGGCTAAGCGCGCACTCAAAGAACCATCAGCAATGCCAAGGCAGCAGGGGGGCTTGTGGGGCCACCTGTTCGTGTCCATTTGCGCCTGTCTGCTGACGGTTTCGATCGTCGGCTCGGCCGCCTATCTGGTCTGGCGGGTGGTCGACCGGCGACAGATCCGCGATCGGGTGGAAGCGTTCGTCGCGTCGCTGGAAAGCCGGACGCCGGAAGAGCTGGCCGAGCGGGCCCGCAGTCTCAAGCAGCTTCCGAAAGTGGCGCGGCACGTTCTTCCGGAGATCATCCGCACCATTCGTCAATCCAAATCGGAGAACCGGCAGCGCGCGGCCGTCGAAATATCGAAGGCGTTTCTGGACAACGATGCCATTGTTAAGACACTGTCGGCGCTGGCGGCCGATCCGCGCGAGACGATCGCCGCCGCGGCGGTCGAAGTGCTCTCGGAGTTGCAGCCTCCGCAGCGTGCCGCGGAGATCGTGGGACGGTGCCTGCGAAGTGCCACGACTGCGGCAGCGCGCGACGAGGCGTGCGCCGCGCTTCATCGGCTGGGCGAGCCCGGCCGGCGCGAGATGGAGAAGGGCATGGGCGGGCTTTCGATCGGACGGCGTCTCTGGCTGGTGCGATACGTTGATGCCGCCGGCACGCCGAATCGTGCCGCATGGTTGGCCCTCCTGAAGGCGGATGCCGCAGAGCAGGTCCGCACAGCCGCGGAGGCCGCTCTGGCTGGACGCGGTGCAGCAGAAATTGAATCGACGGCTACAAGTCCTGCGACCGGAACGAGGGCAGCCGAACAGGGCGTTGAAACGGTCGGTGTCGAAACCCCCGCCTGAGGTGAGTGGTGGAGCATTTTTTCTGGGAAGTTCTGAGCAAGTGGTCGCATCTGGGCCTCTTCACCGTGCTGATGGCGGCCGGCTTCGGCCTGCCTTTGCCCGAGGATATTCCACTTGTGCTGGCCGGCGTCATTGTTCGCCAGGCGCACGACGATGCAATTCGGCCGCTGATTCTGATGATGTGTACCGGCATGATCGGCGTCATTGTCGGCGACTCGGCGCTGTTCTGGATGGGGCGGCTGTACGGCCAGAGCATTCTCAATCGCCGCTGGATTCAGCGCTTCGCGAAACCGTGGCTGGTGGAGAAGGCGCGGAACAAGTTCGAGAACCACGGCGCGAAGATTCTGTTCGCGGCGCGATTCATGCCGGGATTGCGAGCGATTATGTTTCTGATTGCCGGCACGTTTCGGCTGCCGTACTGGAAGCTGCTGGCATTCGACGGATCGGCCGCGATCATCTCGGTGCCCGCGTGGATCTGGGCCGGCTGGTATTTCCCAACCAAGATTCAATCGATCTTCAGCAATGCCAAGGTGGCGACATACGTCGTCTTCGGCACGCTCGCGCTGGCGCTGATTATCTGGGGCATCTATGAGTACAAACACAATCTGAAGCGCCGCCGAACGGCGGCTGAACTGGCACGGCAGGGGGGCGGCATCCTGGATTCCGGCTCGGCGCCGCTCATGCCGAATCATCCGGCGAGTTCCGTGGACCGAGTGGGCGCGGCCGGCAGCCCCAAACAGATTCAGTCGGAAACGACTGTGTGAGTGACCCAAAACAAACGCGTACAGAACTTTGGAGAAGAAAGATGAATATCTGCTCATTGATTGACCTATTTTTCGCCGGTCCGCAGTTTATTCTGGATGGATTTCTGGGTCTGTTCGGGGCGGACGCACCCGATCTCAGCGCGCCGCTCGATACGATCTTTGGTTGCGTGACCCATCATTGAATGGGGCGGGGCTCAGACCCGATGCGAGAGCACGGAATTGCCCCGATTTTGCCGCAGAGACAGAACGGCGAAATGCTCGCGGTCGAATTCTGCCCGTGCCATTGCCTGCCAAAAAGCTGAAGCCGTGTGGCTTTGTCAGAACCCCGTACGCTGGCGATCGAGGACTTTTTCCGTCGCGTGGGACCCTGTGCCGGCGCGGCCGGGATGTGCCGGGTTCCGAAAATACCAATACCAGTACACTGGGTGCGCTTGCGGCCGGGACCCCCGGGTGTTATCCTGCGGGGCTCTTTTCGACTTTGAACCACGAGGTGCCGCATGGCGATTGATGCTCAACCCGGTCAGAAGATTCGCGTAACCCTCAAGTCCTCGCCCCGCAGCGAGGCCGCCCGCAAGACGCTTTCTCGCGTCTTCGGCCGCGGCGACGGCGGCCGCAAGCTCCGCGTCACCCGCAAGAAGGTCCGCGACTCACAGACGTGGCGCCACCAGCGCGGCGGCCGCCCCTGGGCCGTGCGCCCCAAGGCCCCGCGACTCTACCAGCCGGAGAACGGCGACACCTGTGAAGTGCTGGCGACGACGGCGCTGCTGCGCGATCTTGGCAGCGTGTCGCGCTACGTGGACGTTAAGTCGGTCTAACATCGCGTCTTTTCACAGCGCAACGCCGATTCCCACTGCCCCGGCTTCCCCAAACAATAACCAAACTTCTTTGTTGTCATTCATTGCCGCTCCGGTTAGTGTGCCCGCATGGGCGTAATTTTGCACAGGGATGCGCAAAGCACTTTCTGGACGCCATCTGACGCCAGCGAACTTCGGAAGTGTTCAGGCGCATATTACACGCCTGATTCTGTGGTTCGCTCGCTGGTGTCGTGGGCGGTTCACGAAAAGAGCGAGCGCCTACTCGACCCTGCCTGTGGCGACGGGCGGTTTCTGACCGTGCATGCCAACAGCGTGGGAGTCGAGCAGGACGCCTCTGCATGTGCCTTGATTCATGCACGCGCTCGGGGAAGATTGATTCACGAAGGCGAATTCTTTTCGTGGGCATCTTCGACTCCTGAGCGTTTCGATTGCGCCGCGGGCAATCCGCCGTTCATTCGCTACCAGCGTTTCACGGGTGCAGTGCGCGACGCAGCCCTGCGCCATTGCCGACTTCACGGGGCGGTGTTCTCGGCGCTTTCATCCTCGTGGGCTCCGTTTCTCGTGGCGACGGCAACACTCTTGAAACCCGGCGGTCGAATGGCGTTTGTCGTTCCAGCTGAAATCGGGCACGCTCCGTACGCCGCGCCTGTACTCGAGTTTCTGACGGGCGCTTTTGCCTTTGTGCAGATCG
>DATMEE010000183.1:0-3418 GCA_035557035.1 Phycisphaerae bacterium | reverse complement strand
CTCATAGGTCAGGTTGCTGCGCGCGTAGCACGACCAGGCCAGCTTGTTTCCCCGCTTGATTTTCTGCGCAGAGAATTCCAGCGCGCGATCGTCCGTCAGCATGTCGTCCTGAAGCATCACGCCCCGGATCTCGGGCACGTCAGCCACCATATAGTCGAACTCGTCGAGTACGTTTTCGACGCTGCGAATGTTATAGGTAAAGCCCGTGACGTGGGTATGGACCCATAGACAAAACGTACACTGGCCCCAGTTGCAGCCGCGTCCGGTCAGCATATCCATGAACGGATAGAACTCGGAAATGGTCTTGTAATCGCGTATGCGAAGGTGGTTCTTGAAGAACCGCGAAACGAACGGAATGCGGTCAAGCTCCTCCGACGTCAGATACGGGCGCTTCGGATTGGTGCGAATCTCCCCGCCCTCCCGCCAGAGAAGATTCTTGATCTCCGCGGGCTTGCGTCCTTCGGCCAGCTCCGCCAGCGGATGCTCCATCTCGCTGGCAATTCCGTATTGCACGGCCTGCGAGGACCGCAGAATCTCCAGGGGTTTTGCTCCATAGTACGGGCCGACGAAGACCGTGGTGCAGTTGAGCTTTTCCGTGAGGCGGTCGGCGATCTGGACGTCATTGGCCCGGCTCTTCTGACCCGGATACACCACCAGCATTTCCGGCCGCCATTGCTGAAGTGATCGCAATACGTCTTCTTCTTCCATTCGGCGCGCCGGTGCGTCGATCAGCGTCACTTCATGGCCGGAATGCTCGAGCCACGCGCCTGCATAGCCGAGCCAAAGTGGATACCATTGGGTCGCCGACAGCGAGACGAAATCGCACCGGGCGTTGCGCATGTAGTCTTTTTTGTATGGGGGCGAGAGCAGTGCAATCCGCATCAAATGTGCTCCATGGCTGAGTGTCGGATGCGCGCGAGCCCGGTGGTTGCGCGCAGTGGATTGTTCATGATCATGCCGCGTTGGAGGCCCGCGCCCTGTCGCTGCCGCCGATCACCGGCAAGCCGGCCCGATCGACAAGACATGCGCCGGCGCGCACGTTCGGGGCCAGCACCGCGCGCTGGGCGGTATCCGATTCAAGACCCTCATCACTCGAGCGCCGTTTTCCGAGTCGCGCATACGAACTGGTTTGACGATAAAAAGGATAGCTCAGGGCCGCGGCGAACAGCACGCACATTGTCTCGAAGAAGACAACACTGTACTTGTGCAACCCGAACCGCTCGCGCGTCCCGGCCGGCACGTCCACCGATTGAAACGCCTGGCGGGCGATCATGAGGCTGAGCAGTATCGTCGCGCCCGCCATCATCAGCAGGTCGTGCCGTCCAAGCGTCAGGAGCGTGAGGGCTAGAAATGCCCACACCGCGGCACAATAAGGAAGCAGCAGTTGCTGGGCTGTCCGCGTCAGCAGCATCAGCTTGCTCGTGCCGTTCATGTCCGGCAGACGATAAATGAAACGCAGCGATTCCCGCAGGAACGCGTTGTTCTTTCGGAACTTGTGCGAGAGAAACTCGGAGATGCTCGACGGACCTCGCGTCTCGGTCACGAGCGCCGCGCGGGAATAAATGACGCGGCGATTTCGACTGTGCGCCAGCAGGGCGATGTACACGTCATCGGCCACGACGTCGTCCGGGAATTGCCGCAGCAGCTCGCGGCGAAACGCGTAACATGTCGCGATGACGATCGAGCTTGCATGAGCGTCCGACTCGATCAGCCGTCCGCGATTTTGCGAATCCCAGAAGCACCGGTCCCGCCAGATCGTGTTGCTCGGCCGGCTATAGGCGCCCACCACCGCGACGCCATCATCCGCGACAAATTCCGCCGCCAACTTTCTCAGCGATTCGGGCGGCATGATCCCGTCGGCATCGGTCACCACGACGATCTCGCCGGTCGCATGAGGCAGTGCGTGATTGAGCTGATGGATCTTTCCGCGGTCCGGAGAATCGAGCACGCGCACCCGGCGATCCAGATTTGCCGCCTTCCTGATCAGTGCCACCGTATCGTCGCTGCTTTGGCCGTCAACAAAGATGATCTCCAGGCGAAAGCGCGGGTAATCGAGCTCGAGCAGATTGCGAAGCTTGTCCAGGATGATGGGCGCCTCGTTGTGGCACGGCACGATCACCGACAGCCGCGGAAAAGCGGAAGATCCGACCGCGGTAGACCTGCGGCGGACAATTCCCACGAAGCGCATCACCACAAAATAGCCGGCGCATAGCCAGAGCAGAATGAAGGTCGTGATCGCAAAGAAAGTCGTGAGCACCCACATGAATTCGGGCCCATCGTGAACGTCGGTCGTCAGCAATAGTTATCGACCGGGAGTCGCGCTTGACTTGGTGACCATGATGAGCGCGCGGGAGCGCCAGAGACGAAGAATTCTCCTGGCGCGAAGGTATTGAGCGTCCATCTGCGGCGGCGCAAGAATTGCCGAAGGAGCGCGCCGCGTGAAAAAACCGGAGGGCGAGCATCGGTGTTGCTCGCCCTCCCGGGATTGAATCAAAACTCGCGAACTACAACATCATGGCTCGTCGGGCGGGCACGGCTGCTTGGTCAGCAGTGCCTCGACAAAGAGCGGAATGTCGCTCTGGCTTGCCCCATTGCCGTCGAAATCGACGCACGCGCAGTTGATGAGCGGCGACGGAGGCGGAGGCCCGAGCAGGCAGCGGACAAAGGCATTGAGGTCCTTGCCGTTCAGAACGCCGTCTTCAAAGACGTCGCCCGGACAGACGCACTCAGCAATGCACTCGCAGCAGATGTCCACCGTGCCGTCCGTATTTGAAACGACCGTTCTGCGGCAAATCGTGCCTTCGGGGCAGATTCCGACGCACTCGGGCGCCGGGCCGGCGCCCGTGGCCATGCGGATCGTTCCGGTGGTGGAGCCGGACATACCGCCGAGCGGCCCTCCCGGCTTTCCGACGAAATCGATGCGGTAGAAGACGTCGAAGAAACTATCGACCGCCCAGTTGTCGCCCGGCAGCCTGGTCAACGTCGTGTGACCCGGGCTGGGCATGCCAAACGCGGTTCCCGCCGTGATTCGCAACAAATCAAAGTCGGGATCGCCCGGCGGTAGTTGTCCCTGCAGCATGAACATGTCGGTGTCGAACGACTGGATCGGATCACCCGGCGATCGTGGACCGACATGGGTTTCCATCTTGAGGTCGATGACCACGTTCTTACTGAAGTTCGACAGCCCGCCTGTGCCCTGCATATTCGCATGCAGCTTCGAGACATTGCACTCTTGCTCGCCGCCGAGCAGGCCACCGGGGATGTCGCAGTCGAACGGGGGGTTTGGTGGCGTAAAGCTACACGGATTGCCTCCTCCACCGCCCGGCTGATCGGCGCGGCAGAAGAAGTCAGTGTGGATCGCGGCGAACTGAATCGTGGTCCCCGCCGGCAGGCCGTTCACAATCTCATGCACCTCGTC
>DATMEE010000182.1:0-6667 GCA_035557035.1 Phycisphaerae bacterium | reverse complement strand
CACTGCGTTCGGACGGACTCGGTTAACTCGGTGATCTCGCGCTTGCTTGAGGGCATGACTTCGATGATCACCTCCGGCCGCGCGACGAGAATCGATTCAAGACTCACCTCGGGATAGGCGACATCGACACGGCCGAAGACGTTTTCGCCTCCGGCGCGCCGGATGATCTCGTCGACAAATGTGTTTCTTCCGCATGTCGTCACCCGTGCAAGCGAATCGAGCGGGCGATCGGTGGTGAAGAGGACGCGGGGCCGCGTTTTACCGGCAATCCGTTCGGTCACTCGATCGACTCGCTCGGTAATCTGCTGTGTCAGCGCGGCGGCCTGTTCGTGCCGACTCAATAGATCGCCCAACTCCCGAATGGTGCGGAAGATGTCGTCATAGCTCTCGGTGGGGTCGTGATAGAGGGCGATCTGGTTGGCCTCGCAAAGCTTTTCGACTTCCCGCATTTTGCCGCGGGCAATGATCAGATTCGGCTTGAGCAGAAGAATTCGTTCGAGATTGGGATCGATCAGCCCGCCGACGCGCGGCAATTCGTTTTGGCCCTTTGGGAGGCGGCAGAAGTCGCTCACGCCGACGAGGCGGTCGGACGCGCCGAGCGCGAAGATGATTTCGGTGGCATTGGGCGCGATGGAAATGACGCGCAAATCCGACCCGGATATTCTCTGCGGGGAATTGTTTTGATTCAGATCATCCGAGTGAGCTGTCGGCGCGCGATCGCACGATGAAGACCAACTCCATGCCAACGCCGCCCCGACCACACATGAAAGGCGCCAGGATTTGTGAGGACGAGTCATTCCGAAAGTCGCCGTGTGCCACTGCTCTGTGAGCAGTGTAGAGCGCGGAACGAACTTCGGACAGGATAACCGGCCTGGCCCGTAGTGAGGCGACGTATACTTGAATCGATTCAGCGGATGAGATTTCTTCTAAGCGGAGATCGGATTCGTCCGCTGCACTGCTCGCAGAGCAGTGGCACACGATCAGCAGCGGCCCGCGATGCGGACGATTTCTTCGACGGTGGTGGCGCCGAGACGGATTTTTTCGATACCGTCGTCGACCAGGAATTTCATACCCTGCTCTTTGGCCAGCGCTCGGAGCCGCTCCGTCGGCTCGTTGCGGACGATCAGCTCGGACGACCGATCGTCGATCTCGAAAAGTTCGTACACCCCCACGCGGCCGACGTAGCCGGTGCCGATGCAGCGGCGGCAGCCCTTGCCGCGCATCGGCTCGAAGTCGAGCTTCGCGGGATCGAGTCCCAGCGCCTGCCACAGGTGCGGCGGAGGTGAGTCCGGGGCTTTGCAGTCCGGGCACACGCGGCGGCACAGTCGCTGCGCCAGGACGCCAAGAAACGAGGACGAGATGAGGTACTCCGGCACGCCGAGGTCGCGAAAGCGAGCCACCGCGCTGATCGAGTCGTTGGTGTGAACCGTGCTGAGCACGAGGTGCCCCGTCAGTGCCGCCTGCACGGAAATCTGCGCGGTCTCGGCGTCGCGGATTTCGCCGACCATGATGACGTCGGGATCCTGGCGGAGCATGGAGCGCAGGCCGCTGGCGAAGGTGAGGTTCGCGTCCTTGTTGACCTGCACCTGGCGAATGACGCTGTTGCGATATTCGACGGGGTCTTCGATGGCGATGATGTTCTTCTGCGGCGACGCGACACACTTCAGCGCCGCATAAAGCGTCGTCGATTTTCCCGAACCGGTGGGACCGGAGACCAGAATCATCCCGTGCGCGTTCTGAATCAATCCCTGAAAACGCTTGAGCAGATTGCTGTTCATGCCCAACTCGCTCAGCGTGATGGATTCCGATTCGTTGCGCAGAATACGAAGCACGACGGCCTCGCCCCAGATGGACGGCAGCATCGCCACGCGCAGCACGACCTCGATGCCGTTGCTCTTGTGATCGAACGCTCCGTCCTGCGGCGCCCGCACCTGCGAAATGTCCAGCCGTGCGAGAATCTTGATGCGCGAGACGATGGCCCGGTGCATGGCCAGCGGCGGCGCGGCGATCTCGCGCAGCACGCCATCGACGCGGATGCGGATGCGCAGCTCCTTCTCCCCCGGCTCGATGTGAATGTCCGACGCCCCCTGCCGCACGGCCTCGTTGATCATATCGCGGACAAGGCGGATGACCGGCTGGCTGTCGTCGCCCTCGACGTTCTCGTCGACCTTGTTGATCGCGTCGCTGACCGAGAATTCCTGGAGATACTTGCTTGACCCATAGGCACGCTCAATCATCCCCACGATGTCGCTCTTCGACCCGTGGCAGACCTCTACTTCCTTCTTGGTGAAGCGGCGCACCTGATCCACGCCCGTCAAATCGGCCGGATTTTCCATGATGAGCGTGATGACACCGTCCAGATCGAACAGCGGGAACATCACGTGCCGGCGAGCCAGCTCTTCGGTGAACAGTTCGGCGTTCTGCAATCGGGGGATGTAGTCGGAGAGGTGCGCGTAGGATACCTGTAAGCGCATCGCCCGAAGCGCATTCACCTGCGCGTCGGTAAACAGCTTTCGCTTGCGGAGGACTGATTCAAGATCGCTCGACTTTTCCGCCGCCTCCTGCTCGGCCTTGTCGACTTCGGCGGGCGCCAGCAGCCCCATCGACAGCAGTTGATCGCGCAGCTCGTTGGAGGCGTTAAGCACCGGCCTTGCCTCCCGCGCCGACCAGTTCCGCCTCGCGCGCTTTTTCCGCGTTTGCCGCGGCTTCGCGCTGAGTCTTGGCGGCCTGGATGAGGGTCTGCTCGTCGGGGCCGGTGGCGTCGAGAAACTGCATGCCGATCTGATAGGTGGGCTTGTGATCGATCATCGCGCAGCGGCGCACGACCACGCGCACCGCGAGGTGCTGCTGCGGGATGCCGTCGGCGGTGGTCACGTCGGAGATGTGCAGGGTGAGGCGCAGATTCTTGGGAATGAAGATGCCGCAGCGAATGCCGACGCCGCCGGCGCTGACGTCGATCACGTCGAGGCCCGAAAGCGCGTCCGGAAAACTCAGTCGAAACTGCGCAGCATGATCGGGATGCGGCTCGACGCGCGATTGAAACGCGGTCTCGTGCCGCTTGTGCTGACGGGCGAGTTCGTCCACCGTGGGGGGTCGCATGGTATCGGCATATCGGAGATTCGGACGTGCCGATTCAGAAGCGAAACGGGCGGAAACCCGCGCTGATCAGAACTGACCGATCGCGCGGCCCGTTTAGCCCAGTCCCGAAGGGCCCGGGAGTGCGCGAGAAAAGGTTCGCGTCCACGCTGCACGGCGAACCGCGCCGAAGGCGCCCGATAACCGAAACCGATTTATCGGCCCGCCACCACCCGATTCGCCAGCCGCCCTATCCCCTCGATCTCGACCGCGATCTCATCGTTCGGCTTCAGAAACACCGGCGGCGTCCGCGCGGAACCAACACCCGCCGGCGTACCCGTGAGAATGACCGTGCCCGGAAGCAGCGTGAACTGGTGCGAGAGATAACTAACCAGCGCCGGCACGCTGAAGATCATGTCGGAGGTGTTGCCATCCTGCATCAGCTCGCTGTTCAGGTGCGACCGAACCGGGAGATTTTCCGGTGCCATCTCATCGGCAGTCACGATCAACGGTCCCAGCGGACAAAAGGTATCGAAGCTCTTTCCCCGCGCCCATTGCTTGTCGCGCCGCTTCTGGCAGTCCCGCGCCGATACGTCGTTGGCACAGGTGTAACCGAACACGTGGTCCAGCGCGGCCGCTTCGCTCACGTCTTTCGCGCGCCGGCCGATGATCACGCCCAGCTCGGCTTCGAAATCGACTTCATCCGGCGCCGAGGCGGGCAGCGCAATCGAATCGTCCGGCCCGATCACTGACGTCGTCGCCTTCAAAAAGATGATCGGCTCCTCGGGCGTCGACTCCGCCTTCATCTCCTTCGCATGATCTGCATAGTTGCGGCCGATCGCAATGATGTTCGGCGGATCGAGCGGGGCGAGTCGCCGCCCGATGCGGATCGCCTGGATGGCCGTTTCAAACTTTCCAAATAAATCTCCGATCAGGGGACGCGCTTGCGCCGCACCCACCACTTCGCCCCAGATCGGCGAATCGCCGTTAGCAAGAAAGCGAACGATTTTCACACACGCTCCTCGACGGGCGCGACCGCCGGCACGACCGGAAACGCCCCCCGGACCTCCGGCTGTGGAAAGCGGGCCGGCACGGGAACGACTTCACGGCGGCCGAAGGCGAAGCGCCCAAGCCGCACTCTCGCTCCGATGAACAGCGACAGCATCGCGGGGACCACCAGCATGGTGAACAGCGTCGAAAGCGTCAGGCCGCCCAGCACGACCGCGCCGATGCCGCGATACATTTCGGCGCCCGAGCCGGGGCGAATGACCAGCAGCAATTCGCCGACCAGCGTGGTGATGACCGTCATCATGATCGGCCGCCAGCGCGTCGCCACCGAAAGGGCGATCGCCTCGTTGCCTTCCATGCCGTCACGAATGAAGTTCAGCGCCTGGTGGACGATCAGCACGCCGTTGTTGACGACGGTTCCGAGGAGAATGACGAAGCCAAGAATCGTGAGGATGTCCAGTTCCTGCACCGCCATGGCCGGGTTGTTCCATGTCCATTGATGGACGAGCCACAGACCCACGAAACCGCCGACCACGGCCGGCGGCACTGACAGGATGATGACGAATGGATACGCGAATGATTCAAAAAGCCCCGCCATCACCAGGAAGCAAACCAGGAACGACAAAAGCAGCAGCCATTTGAGCGAGTTCCAGGTCGTCACCAATTTGTCCGCGTTGCCTGCCAGATTCACGGTGATCGACGATGGCAGCTTGATCTTCGTTTCACCATATCCTTCGGCGCGCATCGGCCCCACAATCTCGTTCTCAATAATGTTCATCGCATCGGGCAGGCGCACGCCCTCCGGGGGCCGCACCGTCAGCTTTACGGCCTGCTGATTCTCGATGTGCCGAATTTGCTCCGGCGCGGTAGTCCGATCCATGCGGCACACAGATGAGAGCGGCACGATCTTGCCGGTGGGCGTGTAAATCGGAACCGCGGAAACGGCTTCCGAGGTGCTGAGGCCGGTGAGGTCGTCCTGCGTGCCGATCACTTTCACCGCAAGGTCGATGCTCTGGCCGCCCTCGCGATATTGCCCCACCACGCGGCCGTCGCCGCAGGCGCGGATGATCGAACCGATGTCGGCGGTGGTGAGGCCGACGTCGCCCGCTTTGACGCGATCGGGCACGAACTGGTCTTCCCGTCGCTCGGCGTCGAACTTCTGCGGGTTGGCCTCGACGTAGCCGAATCGCTGCGTGCAGGCGCTCTTCAAATCCTGAGCCGCGCGAATCACGGTGTCGAGGTCGTCGCCGCGCACTTCGAGATCGAGCGTGCTGCCCGGGTCGCCGGGGAAAATCGAAACCTGAAAGAAGATCGGAAAAGCATCGGGAATTCCAAAGCCGCTGGACGCGAGGACGTTGGTCAGCGGCTTGATGCTTGCTTCATCGGCGCTGGAACATCCCATGAAGCAGGTTCCGTTGAACGCAACATAAAAGAAATCCTGGATGGGCGGCGGCGGTACGCGCCATTCGGCGATCTGACGCTTCAACTCGCGGATTCTCTGGCGGGCGCTCTTTCGCTCGGCGCGCTTCGATTTTGCATCGGCCAGGACCGCCTCCTGCTGCTTGATTTGTCCGTCGAGCGGGCCGACGCCGTACTGTTCGACGATGTTCTGCCAACGCTCCATGAGCTGCGCAAATTCCGGCGTGCCGCGACGCGCCTCCCAAAACGGACGAATCCCAATCAAACCCTTTGAATCGTTGCCATCTTCCAGCTCTCGTCCGATCCGCTGGAACTCGGCGACGTTGTAGCCGGGCGGCGTGATGAGAAACCCGAAAATCAAGTTGCGATTTCCGCTGGGCAGGTACGTCTGCGGCGGCGCCAGCGCGATGCTCAACGCGATCGAGCCGCCAGTCATGCCGAGGACCACCGCCAGCCGCGCGATCGTGCTACGATTCATCCAGCGCACCGTGTCACCGAGCCGCCGGGCGATGCCGCTCACCTGCATCTCGTCCACGTACTTTGTCCGGCGCAGCATCTTGGAGCACATCACCGGCACGACCGCGATGGCCACGAGCAGCGCCAGGGCCATTGAACCGGCGATGGCGATGGCGATGTCCTTGAAGAGCTGCCCCGCCTCCTCCTGCACGAACACGATGGGCAGAAAGACCACGATGGTCGTCAGCGTGTTCGCCAGCACCGCGCCCCAAACCTCGGACGCCCCGTCGGACGCGGCCTGCATCGCCGACTTGCCCATCTCGCGATGCCGGAAAATGTTTTCCAGCACCACGATGGCGCAGTCCACCACCATGCCGACCGCGAAGGCCAGCCCCGCGAGGAGCACGACGTTGATCGAGCGGTTGAACGCGGGAATGATCAAAAACGTGCCGATGATGCAGATCGGAATCGAGACCGCGATGATGAACGTGGCACTCAAGCTGCGCAGATAAAAGAACAGCACCAGAATCGTGAGCAAGCCGCCCCAGTAGATGTTGCTCTTGACCAGTTCGATCGCGCTGTGAATATAGGTCGTCTCGTCGTAGACCTGCGTCAGGTCGAGTTTCAAACCCTTGGGTTCCAACACTTCTTTGTTGGCGGCGGTGATGGCCTCCTTCAATCCTTCCATCGCCTCGATGACGTTCGCGCC
>DATMEE010000181.1:0-5788 GCA_035557035.1 Phycisphaerae bacterium | reverse complement strand
GAAGGCGGATACTTCGCCATTTGGAAAATCGTCCTCTTCGCGTTGGCGATGTTGGCCTGGGCGCACAACTCCGCTTGGGCGGAGAAAGACCTTCGAACGATACGGGTCCCGAAGGCCGTGTGGATTCCGGCCATATTCGGATCGGGCCTCATCGGTCTGGTGGTTTGGATCTTCATTCCGATGTTCTGGGTCGGATTGCTGGTTTTCGCGGTGCTCTATCTGCCGGCGATTCTCTCGTACGTCGTGTATCGAAATAAGCGTGTCGCGCCCGCGCAGACAGTGCTATCGATGGCGCACATCAACAGAATCGCGCAGGGCAAGGCAGGTAAGAAAACCGATTCGACGCATGCCGGCGACCGGGCGCGCATCAAGATGGCCGATGGAAAGTCGCCCGCCTGGCCGACCGATCCGGTCGAGCACACCGCCTATCAAGCCATGCAGGACCTTTTGTTTGACGCGATCTGGCGGCGCGCGAGCGACGTGATGATGGACCTGCTTCCGAACGAGCCGATGAAAATCGTTTATCGAATCGACGGCGTGGATCGGTCGCGCGACCCGATCGATCCGGAAACGGCGCCGCGGGTGTTCGCCCACTTGAAGCGCATCGCGAGTCTGAACTCCGAAGAGCATCGCCGTCCGCAACAGGGCGGATTCAAGGCGACCATCGGCGCCGGCGGCGGCGGAGACAAGGCCGTGGACGTCGATTTGAAAACGGCGGGCAGCACGGCCGGCGAGCGCATGCAGATGAAACTTTTCTCAGCGGAGGCGAAATTCCGCCTGCCCGACCTGGGATTGACCAAGACCCAGTTGCCGGTGCTGGAGCAGATCGTCAAGGAGCCCAAGGGCGTCGTGATCGTGAGCGGTCCGCGGGGCAGCGGCGTGACCAGCACGCTGTATGCGATTCTGCGCAGCCACGATGCTTTCATGCAGAACATCCACACGCTGGAAGTCACCAAGTCGCTGGACCTCGAGAATATCACGCAGCACGTCTACGACAGCGCCGATGGCACCGTCACGTTCGGCCGGCGCTTCCGATCGATCCTCCGCACCGAGCCGGAGGTCGCGATGGCCGGCGACACGCCGGATGCTGAGACCGCGGCACTCGCCGCGGCCGCGGGCCGCCAGGGCAAGAAGGTCTATCTGGGCATGAGCGCCGGAGACACCTTCATCGCGCTGCGGCGGTATTTGCAGAGCGTCAATGACAATGCCCTGGCCGCGTCGAGCCTCGTGGGCATCACCAGTCAACGGCTGGCCCGCGTTGTCTGCTCCGCGTGCCGCCGGGCCTACAAGCCCGATCCGAATCTGTTGAAGAAGGCGAACCTCTCGGCGGCGGAACATCGGCCGTTCTATCGGCCGCCGAATCCCGACGAGCTGGAAGTCGACAAGCAGGGCAATCCGATTTTATGCGCGCTGTGCCAGGGATCCGGCTACGTCGGCCGCACGGCGATCATCGAGATTTTCTCGCCCGATGCAGAGATTCGCGGCATGATCGCCAAAGGGGTTCCGATTCCGAACATCAAGGTTGAAGTTCGCAAGCGCGGCATGCTGTACCTGCAGGAGATCGGACTGCACAAGGTGTACGAAGGACAAACGTCGATCGCGGAAATTCTCCGCGTCACCAAAGAGGCGGAAGCGCCGGCACAGCGCGCCAAGGCCACGGCATGATCCGGCCGTTGGTCCGCTGAAATATCCATGGGGTGAAGTCATGTTATTCTCGCTTGTCGTCGCATTGATGGTCATTCTGATCGCCGCCTTCTGGGCGTATCAGGGGTTCTTCAGCGCGCTGATCATGTTCTTCGAGTCGGTGGTCGCCTGTATGTTGGCGTTTGGCTTCTACGAAGTGCTCGCCGGCATGTGGATCGAGCAGACCGGCCCCGGGCTGGGCCACGCACTGGCTTTCATGGGCATTTTCCTCGGATCGCTGCTGCTTCTGCGCATGGCGACTGACAAGCTCATCCGCGACAACGTGACGCTGCCGCTGGTGCTCGATCGCGCCGGCGCCGCCGCGGCCGGGTTCTTCACGGGCATGATTACTGTGGGCGGGGCTTTGACCGCGATCCAGATGCTGCCGATCGGCACGGGCGTCTTCGGGTTCGAGCGATATTCGACCGACAAGAACGGACTCACCCTGAGCAACGGCCTCGGTCTGTTTCGCCCCGATGAATTCGTCTGCGGCTTGGCGGGCATGTTGTCCAACGACCGCTTTGGCGGGGACGTGAGGTTTTCCGAGGCGAAGGCCGACTACGTCAAGGCGCTCTATTCAGCGCGGGCCGTTCCGATGAGCGAAGAGAACATGTTCGTTCAGGAAGGCAAGGTCAAGGTCAACGCATGGTGGCAGGTTCCGCAGATCGACAAGCCGACGCATACGCTGGAGAAGGCCACCGGGAACATGATCCGCAACTTCGCGTCGGAATCTCCGCTGAAGGCGAGCAATACGTTCGTCGTGTGCAACGTGAGCGTCGCGAAGGATGTATCTGGACCCGACGGAAAGGGCGCCGTTCGCTTTCGCGTGCCCCAGTTTCGGCTGGTTGGCCCGCCGCCGTCTGACGAGGCCGTGCGGCAGATTACCAAGCCGCAGGTCATTCTCGCCAGCGGCATGACGGATATTTACACCCACCGCAAGCATGGTCCCAAGAGCGTGTCCGGCGAGCAGCGCAAGCGGCTGACGGCGTTCAGCCCCGTCACCGATTTCATTCTCAGCGACGCCGAGACCAAGGTGGTGGAGGACGGCGACTCGTGGAAGTTCGACGTCGCGTTTGAAGTGCCCGCCGATTTCACGCCCTGGTATCTCGAGTTCAAGCAGGGCGGCCGCGCGGATTTGACGCGGGTGAAGATGTCGAAGGAACCGCCGTCTTATGCATCAGGTCCGCAAGGGCAAGGCGGCAAGCAAGGCCTGGTCGAAGAACAAGCTCCGCAGACCGTGGGCGCGGCGCCGGGGGGTGCATTGCACGTTGCGAACGCCATCGAAGAGCGGACCGAGGCGACAAGCCTGATTCCGATTCCGCTGGATAAGAACGACTCGGCGGTTTCGACCCGGCTTTCCGGCGGCAAACTCGCTGCGGAAGCGCGTTTCTGGGTGGTGCCGAGAACGGACCTGCCGTCCGAGGAGCGCGTGACCGAATTCGACGTGCCCGAAGGCAAGCGAATGGTTCAGATCGGGGCCGACGTTCTGAAGCAGAGCAGCATGTATTCTCGCGCGATCGGGTTCGCCAATCGCGTCCTCGCCCAGATCAAAATCATCGACGACAAGGGCAATGAGTATTACGCCATCGGTTTTTATGCCGCGGCGGAGCAGAACGGCACATGGACGATCGAGGTGCAATACGATCCGAATTCCGAAGTTCCCGAGCGCGCGCTCAAAAAGCCTACCAAGGTGACGCACAACATCATGAACCAGGCAGGAAAGGACAAAACAAAATTCGGCTTCCTTTTCATCGTCGAGCCTGGCGCGAAGATTGTGAAATTCAGCGCCGGCGCAAAGGAAACGCAGACGCTCAATATTGAAGTGCCATAATAGAGGCATATTTTTGAATTGCATTGGGATGGAGCCGATCTCGTGCTGTCCGTTTTCAGGGAATTTGCTCTTCGCCTTCCTGTCGCGAGACTATCGGCGCTGTCGCTGGTTCTGAGTCTCACACATCCATCGCCGGCGTTTCCACAGACCACGCAACCGACCTCCGCTCCTTCCGCGCCGCGTTCGGCCGAGGCAGGGCCTGAACTATCCCTCGACGGCGGCGCGCGGATTCTGCAGCAGGTGCAGGACGCCATCGTCAAGCTCGTGCGCCGCGTCGATCCCTGCGTCGTCACCATTCAGGCCGACCGCATGCCGTCGAACCTCGGTGGAGATGAAGACGTGCCGGCGCGAACGTGGATGAGCACCGGCGCCGGCGTCATCATCCGGCGCGACGGCATGATTCTCACCAGCCAGCACGTGATCGATCGCGCCTCGGCGATCTACGTCGTGTTGCACGACGGCAGAACGGTGCAGGCCATTCCCATCGCCGAAGACCGCCGCGCCGATCTGGCGGTGATCCGCATCACCGGCGGCGAATATCAGGCGGCGCAACTGGCCGAAAGCGATTCGGTGAAGCGGGGCAATATCGTCGTCGCCCTGGGCAACCCGCTGGGCCTGGCGGGTGACGGTCAGGCGGCGGTGAGCCACGGCGTCATCAGCGCTATCGGCCGGCCGCTCCCCGAGAATTTCGGCCGCGACGAAGACCGCTACTACGGCGACATGATCCAGACCACGGCCCCGATCAGCCCCGGCAACTCCGGCGGGCCGCTTATCGACATTCACGGATGCGTCGTCGGCATCATCACCGCCGTCAGCACGCGGTCTGACGGGCACGAAGGCATCGGCTTCGCCGTGCCGATCAATCGGCACACGCGGGCGATCGTCGATCGCCTGCTGCGCGGCCAGCCCATCGAATACGGCTATCTGGGCGTCGAGGTCGAGCCCGTGCCATCCTCGCCTCGCTCATCGGGCGATTCGACGTCGCGCGATGGCGTCGTGGTCAACTCGGTATTCCCGGGCGGACCGGCCGAGCGGGCCGGCCTGCGCGGCGGCGACCGCATTGTGACCGTCAACGGCGAGCCGGCCCGCTCGGTCGAGAACTTCGTGCGAATCATCGGCGCCCTGGGGCCGCAGCACGTCGCTTCGATCCGTTTCGTCCGCGCCGAGAAAAAGCGAACCGCCAACGTCACGCTCACGCGGCGTCCCTCGGGCGAGCCGAAGGCGATGCCGGAAGTTCGTCTCTCCTTCCGCGGGGCGGAGCTGGGCACAGTGAAGCCGGCCACCCGGCTGATGGCCAATCTGCCCGAGAACGCGCTGCTGGTCATGCGCGTCGATGGCGACTCCCCCGCCGACCGCGCCGGTCTCACGCCCGGGGACATCGTGGTGCGGGTCGACGGAAACTCAATCTCGCAGTCGTCGTTCGAGGCGTTCTCCGATCAAGGCAGAGAGATCGTGCTCGGCCTGGCGAACGGCGGCTCGATCATCGTAAAACAGCCGCCGGCAGCCCATCCGCAGTGACATCGTTTTGGCATCCAGTGAAGCAGCGACGGTCGTCATCCTGAGGAGCACCAGCGACGAGGGATCTCGCGACGCGCGCGAAAAAGCGATGCTTCTGAGCCTAAAGGCGATCCCTATCGTCGACTGCAAGACCAGTCATGAATTGCACGTGGGAATGCCTCGACTATGATGCACCGCATGGAGACCGCAATGGTTGACGAACTCACAATGCCCATTCCCGACGTGCAGAGCCTCACGACCTACATCCGCGACGTGCCCGATTTTCCGAAGCCCGGCATCGTCTTCAAGGACATCACCCCCCTGCTGGCCTGCCCCACCGCCCTCTCGATGGCCGTGGAGTATCTGACGCAGCCCTATCGCCGGCAGGCGGTTGACCTGGTCGTGGGCGCCGAGAGCCGCGGGTTCATCTTCGGCGTCGCGGTGGCGCGAAATCTGTCGGCGGGTTTCGTGCCCATTCGCAAGCCGGGCAAGCTGCCCGGCAAGACGATGAAAGTCGAATACGAGCTGGAGTACGGGCGGGACTCGCTGGAAATCATCGAGGATGCGATTCGTCCCGGGACGCGCGTGCTGATGATCGACGATCTGCTGGCCACGGGCGGGACGATGCAGGCGTGCTGCGAGCTGGTGCGCGAGTTCGATTGCGAAATCGTCGGCGTCGCGTTCTTGATCGAGCTGGGTTTCCTGAAGGGTCGCGAACGGCTCAAGCAATATCCCATCCATTCGGTGGTTCACATCTAAGCGTTCGCAGCGATTTTC
>DATMEE010000180.1:0-2976 GCA_035557035.1 Phycisphaerae bacterium | reverse complement strand
TTCATATAAATTTCATATAAATTTTGCAGTTTAGAACCGCCACAAGAGGCTAACGCCTTTTGGGGCCGCACTTATCGTTACCTCCCCCTCCCCCGGGGCCTCGATCTCGCAGCGAATTCGTAACCTCTGGCCGGTAATGCTGGCTTTGAGCAACGCGCGATCCGAGGGGGCCATGAACCCGCTGAAGCGGTTCAAATCCGAATGCAAAGCTAGCGTAGCCACAGTCTTCGCCATTGCGCTCCTGCCGATCATGGTGGGCTCGGGGATGGCGATCGACTATAGCCGCGCGGTTTCGCGGCGCGCCGCGCTGCAGAATGCGCTCGACGGCGCCATTCTCGCCGCTTCCCGAAACACCGGTAGCTCGATGAGCGACGCCCAGCTCAAAGCACTGATCAAGAATTACATCGAGAAATCGGAATTCGGCACCGAGGGCCTCGGAACCATCACTCTTAACCGAAGCGGGACGGTTCTAAACGCGACGGCGGCAGCCGTCGTGCCGACGACGATCATGCAGCTCGTCGCCATCGACGACGTGAACATTATGGCGTCGACACGCGCGAGCTGGGCCGACTCCGAAGTCGTGCTTGTGCTCGACAGCTCGGGCACGATGTCCGTGTCATCGAAGATGGCCAATCTGCGTACCGCCGTCTCGACCTTCATCGATACTGTGGGCGGCACGGACGGTTCGGTAAGGATCGGGATGATGCCGTTTGCAGTCAGCGCGCGGGTGGACCCCGCCGACACGACTTACCGGAACGCGACCTGGATCCTTTTCAACGGTAACAATTTCGATTTCGACGTGGCGTGCACGGAGGACGGAGAAGACGGAAGTTGTACTTACACGTCGATCAACAAGAATACATGGACCGGCTGCATCACCGACCGGCTCAAGGCCTACGACTTCAACGACACTTATTACAACAGCGAAAACCTCAAAAAATATCCTGCAATTCAAAGCTGCCGCACCGGCGAGAACCTGCAGTTCGTTCAACCGCTAACAACCCAGTTCAGCGCGTTAAAGACACGGATCAACAATCTGCAAGCCGGCGGCGGGACCAATCTCACGATCGGCGTGGCCTGGGGCCATGCGATGCTCTCAAGCATCGTGCCCTTCCAGGCCTCGGCCGCGAACCCTCCACCGCGCAAGATCATCATTCTGGTCTCGGGGGGCGCGCAGACGCGAAGCCGCCACTCAAAAACCGCCGCGACGCTGGACGCACGCACGCGCACGGCGTGCACATCCGCGAGAAACGCAGGCATCGAGATCTATACGGTCAGCTACAGTTTGAGCACCGTAAATGACCAGCTAATGCGGGATTGCGCGACCATCTCCGCAAACTATTTCGACGCCGCAAACAGCTCCGACATCTCCAGGATATTCACGGAATTAAGCCGGACGATACGCCAGCCAAAGCTCACCCATTAGCGATGTAAAGAGTTTATTAACCATTGAGGCCCAGCAGGACACGGCGAGAGTTTCAAAAGATGTACGACACCGCGCCGAAATCGCCACCGCAAGAACCGGGGATGTTCATGCCCGCCGGACAGCGGATCGACGCGCCCCTTTCGACCGGATCGGCCGCGGGCGACGAGCGCTATGTGCGTAATCTCATCATCGTGCATACGCCGGGCGCGCAGGACGTTTCGGACTTTCTCAAGGTCAAGCAGCTGATTGCCGAACGCGCGCCGGAGATCGAGGTCTTTCTCGTCGCGAACGACGCACCGCAATCGGTTACTCGCAAGAAGGCCTCGGGGCGGCCGACGTTGATTTTTTCGCCATATTATTTGCAGAGCTTTCAGCCGGCGCGGGGCAAAATCTATGCGGGTCGGATTCTTACCAAGCTGCGGCAGGTGCGGATGCTGGAAGACGCCGGCATTCCTGTTCCGAAAGCCTTTTTCCTCAATGAAGACACGAAGCTCGATCGCGCCAAGTGGGGCGACTATGTCATCCTGAAGCCTAATGTCGGCTCGCGCGGCAGCGGCGTGCGGCTCTCACCGTTCGGCAGGATTTTCGACAACGCGCGCGAACTGGGCTGGCCGCAGACCGCCTATCTCGTCCAGAAGTTCATCGATACCGGACCTTATCCGACCGAATACCGCGCGCTGACCGTTTTCGGCGAGCCGGTCTACTGCAACCGCGTGACGTCGCAGGAAAAGCGACCGGACCTGACGCCGGACATGCCCATGGACGGGCGCATCGCCTCCAATTCGGGACCGCGCGCTTCGACGCCGTGCTACGACGAGGATGTGCTGGATCTGGCGCGGCGCACATTCCATGCGTTTCCCCAGGTTCCCGTTCAGGGCATGGACATCATCAGGGACGTACATACCGGCGAACTTCACGTATTAGAGGTCAATCCGGGCGGCGCGACCTGGCACCTTTCTTCGCAGCTTGGAAAACGTCTGCAGGAACGCAACGGGTATAGCTATTACGAACAGTTCGATGCAATCTCGGTTATTGCCGACCGCTTGATTCACGTCACGCGGCGAGAAGCGGAATAGATGCTGATGCCATCGGCAGAGGAGAACAAACGCCGCGCCCCGCGGATGCGCACGATCAAAGGCGCGAGCCTTGTGCTGCCGCGTAGCGAATCGACGTTCTCATGCGTGATGCGGAATGTGTCCGAGACCGGCGCCCTTGTGGAACTGCCATCGACGATTGGCGTCCCGCAAGAAGTGACGCTGCAGACCGCCGACGGAATGGTGAACCGCTCCTGTTCTGTCGCATGGCGCACACAGACCCGACTCGGTTTAACCTTCACGGACTGAGGACTGCCGGCCTCTGAGGCCGGGCTGAAAGGCAAGCCATGGTTCCCGCCATCATCGATTGGCTCAATGCCTGGCAATCGGCGATCAATGCGCGCGACTATGACGGCGGCGCGCTGTTGTTCGATGAGGATGTAATCGCGTTCGGCACTTATAGCGACGCCATGCGCGGTCGCGACAACCTCGTCCAGCTGCAATGGCGCGAGATGT
>DATMEE010000179.1:0-11569 GCA_035557035.1 Phycisphaerae bacterium | reverse complement strand
TGAAGCACAGAAGGGCCCTGGCGGCCGGTTTTTTTACTTCGGTCAGTCTGGCTGTAACACTAAGACGCCATCAATAATCCTCATAAATCTCCGCCCACCCCGCTTCGCTCGGGTGCGGCACCAGCATGTGTGCCACCGTGCCGGGGTTGCCGGTTTCGGCAGTGTGCGTGCGGATAATTACCTCGGTTCCGGGAGCGATGCTCTCCGCCACGCCCGGCGGCAGCTCGGCGAGGATGATGCCGCCGAAGATGCGGCCGTCGTATTCGATGGTCAGGCTGTCGTCGTGCCGGGTGACGGCGGCGATGACGTGGCGGCGATAGCCTTCGGGCGTGGGTTCGGGTAGGCGGGCTGGCATTCAACTGATCATATCCGGCCTTCGACGACTCGGCTTCATGAAGGTAACTCGTCGCAGGCCGCTGTTCCGCGGAACGAGGAGCAATGTTAAACTGAAAGTACATTCGAATCAGGATGATTCCCACCGCGTCGGGAAGCGTTCAGAAATAATCAGGATTTTCAACACCGGGCACATATAAGAAACGAGCCTGAAAAAATTGAAATGACCGACAAGGAAAACAAGGAAAAAAGTCTGTGACGCCGCCAAAGAAACTCATCAACCCCGCCGATGGCAAGGTCCGCTGCAAATGGGCCGCCGCCGATCCGCTGCTCGCCACCTATCACGACCGCGACTGGGGCAAGCCGATCAAGACCGATGCCGGCCATCTCGGGCGCATCGCCGCGGAGATTTTTCAGTGCGGCCTGTCGTGGAAGATCGTGCTGGTGAAATGGCCGGCGTTGCGGGAGGGCTTTCTCGAGTTCGAGCCGCAGCGCGTGGCGAAGATGGGGGCGCGCGACGTGTCACGGCTGTGCGCCAACGCGGCCATCATCCGCAACCGCGCGAAGATCGAAGCAACAATTCACAACGCGCGGGTGATGCTGGATTTGGCCGGCGAGCATGGCAGTTATCTCAAATGGCTCAAGCAATTACCGGGGAAAACGGCGACGGAAATCGCCGAGTTGTATCCGCTGTTCAAAAAAACTTTCAAGTTTATGGGGCCTGAAACGACCAAGTGTTACCTGATGGGTTGCGGCAAAATCGCCCCCGCTCATGAGCCTGGCTGCTGGAAGTCATTGAAACGGTAGCGTCGCAAACCACGGTAGGGGCAAATTTTGCCGCAAAAATTAACGTCCACCCCTTGCACGCGCCGATGAAATCAGTAATACTTGCGGACGATCCGTGGCAGGAGAAGTAGGCGGGTCGGCCGTCAGGGGGCCTGAGATATCACATTTTTAAGCCCCCGTCGTCACGCACACATACTATAAGTACACGATGGACCGTGAAAATCAGCCATGACCAGGATGGTCTTTAACAGGGATCGAGGCGGGTTCCGCGCTGCGAATCGCCCGCCCGCTCCCAAGTCATCTCAGAAGGGCTCCCAAGGGAGGTTACACCACATGGACGAGAAGTCTCGGCACGAGATCGTCTTGCGCGCCAAGATCAGCTACGCCGAACAGCGCACCAACATGTCGCTGCGCGGCTGGGTCGATCGCGAACTGCGCGAGATCGGCATGCAGCCGGTCAACGATCACGAGTGCACGCAATACAATCTGTCCGACCGGCCGCGCATCTTTATGGATGTTTGAGCCGTAGGGTGGGCACCGCCCACCTCTGGAGGCGCAGAGCACCGGATTGCGCCCCCACAGATTGTCGGAATTCTTGGACATCGCGTCATCGTGAGCAAGGTGGGCGATGCTCACCCGTCGCGGGCGGCCATTCGCATCGCGTTGCACATCCGGCTATTCTCATTTTACTGATTTGACTCAAATATCAGGACACTCCGTTCGCCGTGACGGCGAACGCCGCCGACGCCCCGTTTCTTGCGGAGGATTGCGCCATGACGCGCCTCATCGAATGCGTTCCCAATTTTTCTGAAGGCCGCGACATGGGCCTGATGAAGCAGATCACCGACGCCATCGAAAGCGTCGATGGCGTGAAGCTGCTCGACGTCGATGCCGGCGCGGCGACCAATCGCACGGTCGTCACCTTCGTCGGGGAGCCGGAGCCGGTCATCGAGGCGGCGGTTCGCGCCGCACAGAAGGCCGCCGAGCTGATCGACATGAGCAAGCATCAAGGTGAGCACCCGCGAATGGGAGCGATGGACGTGTGCCCGCTGATCCCGATCGCGGGCGTAACGATGAATGAGTGCGTGGATTATGCGAAGCAGTTGGGCAAGCGACTTGCGGAAGAGGCGGGGCTGACGGTTTTTCTGTACGAGTACGCGGCGTCGAAGCCGGAGCGAAAGAATCTCGCGAACATCCGGGAGGGGGAGTACGAGGGCCTTGCAGCGAAGCTGTCGAAGGCGGAATGGAAAGCGGATTTCGGCCCGGCGAAGTTCAACGCCCGCAGCGGGGCGACGGCGGTGGGGGCGCGTGACTTCCTCGTGGCATACAATGTCAATCTTAATACGACGAGCACGCGTCGGGCCAACGCGATCGCCTTCGACATCCGCGAAAAGGGCCGGCCGAAGACGCGCGACGGGAAACCAGTGCTGGATGCGAAAGGGGAAGCGGTCTGGGAGCCGGGTTCGCTCAAGGCCGTGAAGGCCATCGGCTGGTATATCGAGGAATTCGGCATCGCGCAGATTTCGATCAATCTGACGAATTTGAATGTGACGCCGATTCATATTGCATTCGACGAATGTTGCAAGAAGGCGGACGTCCGCGGCGTGCGGGTGACGGGCAGCGAGATCGTGGGCCTGGTGCCGCTGTCGGCCATGCTCGAAGCGGGGAAGTATTTCCTGCGAAAACAGCAGCGTTCGGTCGGCGTGGGGGATCGGGAGCTGATCAAGATCGCGGTGAAATCTCTCGGATTGAACGATCTCTACGAGTTCAAGCCGGAAGAGAAGATCATCGAATACGCGATTGCGAAGGATCAGAAGAAGAAACGGCTGGTTGACCTGACGGTGGAGGCGTTCACCGAGTTGACCGCGAGCGAGGCGCCGGCGCCGGGGGGGGGCAGCGTCTCGGCCCTGTGCGGTGCGCTGGGGGCGGCGCTGGCGACGATGGTGGCGAATCTGTCGAGCCACAAGCGCGGGTGGGACGAGCGGTGGGAGGAATTCAGCCGGCACGCGGAAACGGGCAAGAAGCACTGGAATCGGCTCCTGCAACTGGTGGATGAGGACACCGAGGCCTTCAACGTCTTCATGTCGGCGACGGCGATGCCGAGGGGTTCCGACGTGGAGAAGCAGGCTCGCAAGACGGCAGTCCAGGAGGCGACGATCCGGGCCATCGAAACGCCGCTGGAAGTCATGGAAGAGGCGCTGGCGAGCATGAAGGTGATGCGCGCGATGGCGGAAACGGGCATGGAGGCGAGCGTGTCGGATGCCGGCGTTGCGGCGCTCTGCGCTCGAACCGCGGTCATGGGCGCACATCTGAACGTGCGCATCAATGCAAAGAGCCTCGACGACAAGGCCGCGGCGGACGGATATCTTTCGAGGGCCGTGAGTCTCGAATCGCAGGCCGTAGCCTCGGAAGCGGTGATTCTCGAAATCGTGACGGGGAAGCTATAGATGGAGCTGTCGACGCCGTCGCGGCGCATTTCGCGACTTCGAGCAGTTTCAGTTGCGACGTTAGCGTAAGGTGTCTCACAGACCGCAGGGCATTCGCCCTCGCCGTCCGCCGAGACGGCGGACGCTACTTCAAGCGTAGCAGTCGAGCTGAGTGGTGATGTCGGCGGACACGTCGGCGACGGCCGCATCGAAGGATTCCGTTGCCGCCGCAATAAGCTTGAGAGCTGCATCGCCCTGAGCCTGGCCGGCTTTGAGAATCTTCGCGGCCGCGGCGAATTGAATCGCGGCGGTGGTCTCGGCAAGTTTCAACCCAATGATGGATGACATCAGCGCGTCCATGGCGCAGCATTCATCGGCGCGCCGGTGAGCTTCCGCGAGCAAAAAGCGCCCCGCACGACGGCGCAAGGCCGCCGCGCGGAGCCGTTTCCCCCCGCATGAGCAAGTCTACGATACTTTGGCGCTATGAGGACGAGATTATCGATCCTGTCTTCCCGCAGGCGCAGCACGGGTACGCGGCCTCACCCGCTCCGCCCAATAGTTTGGGATTAGAGCGAGGCGCGCGGCGCTTCGGCGTAGCGGGGACCGGATGAATCAGGCGGCGCGGCGGTTTTTTTTGGAATAGAAGGACCCGTGATGCCGGCCTGCTCGCGGGCCAGCTTCAAGTGAGTCTCGCAGGATTCGCGAAACTCGTCCCCGAGGACATTTGAGCGGAGAAGTTCTTCCATGAGCGGAATGGACTCTTTCGGACGGCCGATGCGAATCAGGTATTGCGCCCGCGACTGTTGCACATATGCCCAGGTTTGCAGGGCCTGTACAAGGGCTTCGTCAAATGCCCGTAGCGCTGCATCGGTTTGCCCCTGTTTTTCCCGCACGGTGGCCACGTTCAGGAACATGTATGCGCGTTCAGGCGCCGTCAGTTCGTTTGAGCAGCCGATCTGTTCGAACAGCGCGGCTGCCGCGTCGTAGTCACCCTTTTCAAAGAGGGCCGCGGCGACAGGAATTCCGTCGCGATAGCTTGATGCAGGCGCTGCCTGTGCTGGTTCACTCATGAATCACATCCTTACCACGGGTTGGCTACGTGACATGCACGGCCGGTTTTTTCAACGTAGTCCTGATGATAATCCTCGGCGGGAAAAAATTTCCTGGCCGGCTCGATCTGGGTGACAATTTTCTTTCCGTTGTAGGCCTTTATCTCGGCGAGGTGTTTTACATATGCCTCGGCTTCGCGCCGCTGATCCTCGCTGACGTACCAGATGCCGCTGCGGTATTGATCGCCGACGTCGGGCCCCTGGCGGTTCAGCTCCGTGGGATTGTGCATTCGGAAGAACGCCTCGAGCAGGCGGCGAAACGAGATTTTCTTCGGGTCATAGACGACCTTCACGGTTTCGGCGTGTCCGGTATCGCCGCTGCATATCCCTTTATAATCCGGATTCTCAGTGCGTCCCTGCATGTAGCCGCTGGCCGCATCGACAACGCCCGGGCCTTTCTGGAAATAATGTTCAACGCCCCAGAAACAGCCCGCCGCGAAGTACGCCGTTTCGAGCGTGGGCCGGCTTTCGGGCGGCAGCTCCTGACCTTTTTCGTGGAACTTGAGGGATGCGGAATTCAGACAGTGCCGCTGGCCGGTGGGCTTGGGGCCGTCGTCGAAAACGTGGCCCAAGTGTGCCCCGCATCGGGCGCAATTGATCTCGGTGCGAACCATTCCGAGGTCACGGTCGGTCTTTCGGGCGACGTGCTGCGGGTCGAACTCACGATAGAAGCTCGGCCAGCCGGTGCCGCTGGTGAATTTGTGCTCGCTGGAAAAGAGCGGAAGTCCGCAGACCACGCAGACATAGACGCCGTCTTTTTTGTTGTCGAGGAGCGTTCCGCAGAACGGGCGCTCAGTGTCCGCGTTCTGGGTGATTCGGTAGGCCTCGGGGTCCAGCTTTTTGGCCAGGTCCGCGACCTCTCCCTTTGAAAGTGGAGCCGTATCGTAGCCGGATTCGGAATAGCGATTCATCGAGTTCTCCGCACTGGACGTTCGTTTTGAGGCGGCGTCGCGCGACCGGTCGTCGGCATCCGACGGTCGACAGCCCGCGATCATGCCGCCGAGCACGGCACTCTGAAGGAGGAGGCTTAGCTGAAGACCTTTCATTCGACACTCCCATGGATTCTGCGTGGCTAATTCTATCAGGACAAGTTCGGGATCGCCCGTCAACCGCCGAGGGAGCCCAATTCATCCATCCAGCGGGTTCGCGCGACTTTCAGAGTTTTCTGAATATTCGTGAGCACTCGCGTGCGCGACGATCGTTGCAATTCGGCCCAGCGACGCCTAACCTGAAGGTGCATGATCAGAACTCTTTTGAGGCCGCAGGGTTGCGACGAGCCGTGCGAAGTCCGGCTTGAACAGGGCGCCGACCGGAGGTCCGGGGCGTATCTGCTCCACGTGGGTGACCAGTCGCATGAGATCGAGGTCAACGAGACCGGAGCAGGATCGGGGTTTTTTCGAATCCGAGGTCACGTTCACGCTTTCTGTATGGCGAGGCGTGGCGACCGAGTTGACGTTTGGTTGGACGGAAGAATCCACTCGTTTGAATTGGTGGATCGGTCAGCGCAGCGGTCGGGCGCCGCGTCCGCGCAGGGGAATCTTGCGGGCGACACGGTGATCGCCCCGATGCCGGGGACGATTCTCAAGATTCATGTCGCGGCGGGTGACGACATATCGACACATGCCCCCCTGATCGTCATGGAATCGATGAAAATGGAGATGACCCTGGCCGCGCCGCGCGACGGGCGCGTGCGGGCGGTATCGTGCGAGGCCGGACAGCTGGTGGAGATGGGAAAACTGTTGTTGACTTTGGAGCCGCGGGAACATGCCTGAGCTTCCGCCGCGTGTGAAAATCGTGGAAGTGGGGCCTCGTGACGGGCTGCAGAACGAGTCGGAGCAGATTCCCACGGCGACGAAGATTTCGTTTATTCAATCACTGGTTGATGCCGGGCTAACGGACATCGAAGTAACTTCCTTTGTAAATCCGAAGAAGGTGCCGCAGCTTGCGGACGCGGCGGATGTGGCGCGCGCCCTACCGGCCGCGCCCGGCGTTGTGTTTTCGGCACTGGTTCCGAATGCGAAGGGGCTGGAGCGGGCGGTCGAAATGGGAATCCGGCGTATCGCCGTCTTTACCGCGGCGTCCGACGCATTTACCGCGAAAAACATCGGCATGACCGTGGATGAGTCGCTGGAAAACTTCGAGCCGGTCGTGTGCGGAGCGTTGGGGGCGGGGATGAGCGTCCGAGGGTACGTCTCCACGGCCTTCGTATGCCCCTATGCTGGAGAAATCGCGAAGGAGCGGGTTCGGGAGGTGACGCAGCGCCTGCTGGCGATGGGCTGCGATGAAGTGGCGATCAGCGACACGATCGGCGCGGCGGCGCCAACGGATGTCATTCGTACGGTGGGCTTTGTTCTGGATCGGGTAGCAGCCTCGATGCTGGCGCTGCACTTCCATGATACGTACGGCACGGCCCTGGCCAATGTATATGCGGGCCTGCAGCTTGGAATCAGCACGTTCGATTCGTCAGCGGGGGGGCTGGGCGGTTGCCCCTATGCAGTTGGTGCGTCGGGCAATCTTGCCACAGAAGATCTGGTCTATTTTCTGGACCGGATGCATGTCGCCACAGGCGTGACGCTGGATAAGGTTGCGGCGGCTTCAAACGTCATCGCGGAAGCCCTGGGGCGGGATCTTCCCGGCAAACAATGGAAGCGGCTGCGGATTTACGCCGGATTGCGCGACTAAGAGACCATCTCAGAACCGCGAAGCCAAGTGGTGGGGCCTGCTGACGGGGAGATCGGTTGCCGGCAAAAGCCCCGGATACAGCGTTCGTGAGTTCTGAAACAGATGCAAAAGAGAAGGCCGTTCCAAATCGGAACGGCCTTCTAGGATTCTGCAGAGAAAGTGTCTTCTTAGCTAATCTTGCGTCGCAGGATAAAGACGCTACCCAGGAGGAGCAGACCCATCGTCGCCGGCTCGGGAACGATTTCAAATCGGCTATTGAGGGTCATGGTATCGCCGGGGGAAAGTTGAAAGTCGTGATTAATCCCAAGGGTCGCAACCACAAAAACGGCGGGACCAGGAATTGGGCCGAAGCTTTCCAAGTCAAAATTGAGGTTTGGCGCGGTGGTCGTCAAAGAATATGGATCATTGAAAAGGGTTTGCGCACTGACGAGATTGACCTGTGCATCGTACAGCGGCAACCCCGGGACACTCGAAAGCGTGGCTCCTGCTGCGCCGCCAGAATCGTTGAGGGTCAGAATGCTCGCGCCGTTAATCGTCGTAGTTCCGCCGGTGGCGAACGCCGTCGGCATTTGAACAAGGAAGTTAAAGGACTGGGTAAACGGCGAAATGTTGGTGATCGTAAAGCTGCCGGAGATGGAAGGGTCTGCATCGAACGCGACGTCCCTCCAACCCATATACACCGCCCCGTTATGGGAGGTGTAGTCGTCATCCTCGGGATAGTAGGTGGAACTATTTCCGTCGCCCTCCCACATCGTGCCCCACTGTCCATCGTATGCGCTGCTGCCCACGCCCTGCCATGTAATCGTGGCCGTGGCGTAGTCAAAAATATCGGCAGGGTCCGCCTTGGCGACCTGTGCCAACGACATGACGGCAACCGCCAAGCTCAGTGCGCCAACTGAAAACATTCGCTTAAACATGGATTTCGATCCCCTTCTTTCTTGTTCGGCCCCGCTTCTTTCCACTGGTCGCGAGACTTAACCTGTTAGCTTCTTCCGTTAGAACTTTTCCAACAACGGCAATACTACCGACTTCGGAGGTCGGTGTAAAGGCTTTTCTAGGTCTCAAATAGAATATTTTTTTTCCCGGCCTACCGTTTCCGATCGGCGACTCAGGAACGTGAGCGCTCCGGCACAATCAGCGGTGTCCATGCCTCAAGTGTTTGATTGTAAATGCTTTATGAATCTAACAAGAGGGCGGATATCTGGTGCGAAGTCACCGGAGCTATAACGCCGTGCTCGGTCACAATCCCTGATATGAGGCTGGCCGGCGTGACGTCAAAGGCCGGACTGAAGCAATCTACTTCGGGAGGCGCAACCGAAACGCCCGCGAGGCATCGAATCTCGTTTGGTTCACGATATTCGATCGGGATTTGTGTTCCATCCGGGATCGTGAAATCAAACGTGGAAGAAGGGGCGGCGACGTAGAACGGAATTCCGTGCGCCTTTGCGAGCACGGCGACCCCGTAGGTTCCGATCTTATTAGCAGCGTCGCCATTCGCTGCCACCCGGTCGGCACCGACGATGACCAGGTCCACTTTTTTTTCGCGCATCACCACCGCGGCGCTATTGTCACAGATGAGCGTGGTGTCGATGCCTGCGCGGATCAGCTCCCACGCGGTCAGCCTCGAACCCTGCAACAAGGGGCGGGTTTCGTCTACGAAGACGCGAAATCGACGGCCATCTTCCTGGGCGCGGTACATGACTGCCAAGGCGGTGCCATATTCGCTGGTGGCCAAGGCGCCGGCATTGCAGTGCGTGAGCACTCCGCCGCCGTCGGGGATGAGGTGGCGGCCGGCCGCGCCGATGGCCCGGCACATGGCTGCGTCCTCATCGCGAATCGCGTGGGCTTCAGCGAGCAGCGCCGCGCGTGCATGAATCCAGGGTGAGGAACCGAGCGCGTCGGCGCGGCGGCGCATTCGATCGAGCGCCCAGAACAGGTTGACGGCGGTCGGCCGACTGGTGGCGAGATAGTCGGCGGTACTGTCGAGCTGCCTGCGCCAGTTCTCGTCGTTCGTCTGTTCGGCATCGAGTCCGACGATAACCCCATAGGCAGCCGCGACGCCGATGGCGGGCGCGCCGCGCACCTGAAGGGTCTTGATCGCATGCCAGACATCGCGCGAGTCTCGGCAAACAATGTGAACGAGCTCGCCAGGCAGACGAGTTTGATCGATCATTTCAAGGGCGCCGCGCGGTTCGAGCGTGTCGTTCCACCACAGGGGACGAATCACGGCGCGGTCAGCGGATTTGAAGCTTGTTTCAGGCATGGAGAAAAATGGCGGTTGCCCGCGGCTCGTCATGGCGACCCCGAATCCAATTCCAGCGTCATCTCTACTTCGACGGCCGCGTTGAGCGGAAGCTCGTTGGCACCGACGGCGGCGCGCACGTGCCGGCCGTTTTCGCGAAAGATTTCAACCATCAGATCGCTGGCGCCATTTGCCACCTTTGGCTGATCCGTGAAGCCCGGCGCGCTGTTGACAAAGACACCGAGGCGAATGACCCGGGCGATGCGGTCGATTCCGCCTGCGGTCGCCGCCGCGATTGAAAGGCCCGCAAGGGCGCACTGGCGGGCCGCGAGGCGGGCCTCCTCCAATGTCACCTCCGAGCCGACTTTGCCGACAACGGTCACGACGCCGTCTTTCAAGGGTATTTGTCCGCTCACGAAGACGAGATCGCCCGACCGCGTGCCGGCGATATATGAACCAACGGGCGCCGTTGGAATCGGCAACAGGATGCCAAGCTCGACGAGTCGTTCGGACGGCTTCATTTTGAAGCATGCCTCCACGGGGTGGCCGCAGCTCCCGGAATCGGAGCCGCGCCGGTTGCTTTCGCGTCTCTTAAGCGTTGTCGTCCGATCCCGGCGCTCTGAGAATCTGATCGATGTCCACTTCGGTTCGAATGGCGTCAAGTTCGGCGACGCGGGCCTCATCGAGGTCTTCATCGAATTCGATGCCGAAGGCCATTGTTGCCCCGTCGGAGCTTTCGCGATCATGGCGCTCCTGCGCCTCGGACGCGATCTCGATCGTCGAAATGCTGCTCGTCGTCGAATCCGCGGAGAGCGGCGCCTCGCCAAGAACGGCGGACTCGAAGGCGGCGCCCCATTCCGCGCCGATCGAAATCGGCTCGGACGAGAGCAATTCGACCTGGATCGACGACGCATTACTCGATTGGGCGACGCGTACGCGGGCCTGGCGCATCAGCTCGAGCAAGGCCAGGAAAAGGCCGATCATTTCCGCTTTTCTGCGGCCCGCGAAGACATCCTCGAACCGCATCCCGCCGCCTTCGCGCTCGAGGCGGTCGATGATGTCGGCGGCGTGAAGCGAGATCGGCGTGTCATCGAAGACGACGTCGTGCGTCGCGGCGCCGGCGCCGATGGACGCCATCACGCGATTGAACGCCGCCACCAAATCCCAGATTTGGACATCTTCCAAATCGACCTCGGCGGGGTTTGCCGGGAGCGGCTTCGCGGGGATGCGCGGCCACCGCCGGGCGTGCTGATCGGCCGCGTTCTGAAGCTCCAGGGAGGCATCCTTGAATTTCTTATATTCGAGAAGCTGGCGGACGAGCTCCAGGCGCGGATCGGTGGGATCGTCCTCGATCTCGCCGTCGTCGGCCGGGGCGCGAGGGAGCAGCGAACGGGATTTCAGCTCCATCAGGACCGTGGCCAGGATCAGGAATTCCCCGGCGACGTTCGGGTCGATGACCTGAAGCATCTCGACGTATTGAAGGTACTGCTCGCAGATTCGCGAGACGGGAATGTCGTAAAGATCGATCTCGTCCCGCTTGATCAGGAAGAGAAGGAGCTCCATCGGCCCGGAGTAAATGTCGGTCTGGACCCGGTAATCATTCATCAGCGAGGATTGTAATACGAGGGGCGGCTCGCGGCGAGATGGCTGCCATCGAGTTCGTGCTCGCGCCTTGCAATAGATGATGGACCGTGCCGTGCGGGACCGGGCGACAGCGACGCCGGCCGGGTTCGGGGGATGTTGCTGCCCGAAGAAAGCGGCCCGGTCGCAAGCAGCGACCGGGCCGCGACGTGTGGTTTGGAGCGCGACTGATTTGACATCAGTCGGCGATGCCGAGTTCCATCTGCCTTTCCGTCAGCCGTTCAAGCTGCTCCGCTCCGCTGTGCTCCGAGTCCGGCCCCCATTCCTGGTCGATGCACCAGAGATAGAACTCCGACCACGCTTCCTGTTCTTCTTCAGAAAGCTCTTCCAAATTGGGGAAAAAGGGATGT
>DATMEE010000178.1:0-5171 GCA_035557035.1 Phycisphaerae bacterium | reverse complement strand
GCGGGCGTCGCCGATTTTCATGCGTTACGTCACACGTTTATCACTAATCTGGCCCGTGCCGGTGTTCACCCAAAACTCGCCCAGGATCTTGCCCGTCATAGCGATATCAACCTTACGATGTCGCGATATTCTCACACAGAGCTTGGCGAACAGGCCGCAGCGCTCGCCCTGCTTCCCTCGCTTTCAGAGCGACTATTGGTCGCCGTTTCAAAGGCAATTGAATTAGAAGCAACTGAGACGTCGGCGGCGGCCTACGGTCAAGAAAAACCGCAGGCTGCGCTCAAAACGCCATCTGTCTTGTCCACCTGCTTGCTCAAAATCCAGCCATCCCAGGAGATTTTAGTAGACTCCGGTAGACTCAATGGTGGACGAGCCCCAAAGTCAGAAGTGTTTGCTGAACCGAAAGAAACCGCAGTTTTCAGCACAAAAAATGAAACGCGCCCGATAGGATTCGAACCTACGACCTACGGTTTAGGAAACCGTTGCTCTATCCAGCTGAGCTACGGGCGCAATTACTTATGAATGGCCTACCAATGCAGCCTTCTCCCGTATGATACCCGTTAGACAAAGGCTCGCACCCGGCCGCGGTTTCGCGATCCCTGGGCAGCGATGTGGCGACCGCCAGAGTTTCGCGCCCGTTGGCTGCCTTCGTCGCCTCGCTCAGGGGCTCGTCGTGCCTGGCGCGATCTCGTAGCCCGGCGGCGTTTTCTCCCACGGATACCCCTTCTTCGCCAGATCAAATCCCACGTCGAATAGCTTTGTCATGTAGACCGTATCAAATGGCTCCTTCGACACCACCTTGAAATTCGCCGGGATGTACGCCAGATTGAAGTCGATTCCATCCCGCTGCGCGTTCGTGTAAATCCGGTACAGGTCTCCGATTCCCTGTGTGTGGAGCAGCGAGTCGATGGCGCGCACCGCGATCGGCATCAACCTCCGGTCCACCTCCGCCCAGTCCGGATCCAGCCGGGCGTTTCGGATGACGTATGCCCGGCGCTCCCGCGTCACGCCGGCCGCCGCGGCAGCCTCGCGCAGCTTCAGCGACGGCGGATACAAGAAGACCTGTGTCATCGCTCCGCCGTCAACGTGCATTTCCTGGTACTTCTCTCCATCCGCCTCGACGTCGAAGAACACCGGCGGAAACGCTCCAGGAATTGCCGCGGACGCGATCATGATCCGTCGCACAATCTCGAGGGCCTTGGGGTTCCCGCTGGTCGCGATCTCGCCGACATTCCATAGCACAGCACGACGGGCGTCGAGGTTGGTCGTGCCGATCATGAGAATTCGACCTTTGCCGTGCTCTGCCGCGATCGCGTCCAGCAGTTTCTGATCCGCGTACTTCGAGAGCGTTTTCCACATCGGCTTGGTGTCCGCCATCGCATCACTGGACATCGCCGCCAGCATGCCCCGCGGCACCAGGATTTGCTCCGTCGTCGTCTTGGTGTACACCTCGCGCAACACGTGGTCGTATTCCGGCCCTGCAAACACGAACGGCGCCGTCAACGCCCCGGTCGAGATGCCCGTCACCACTTTGAAGACCGGCCGCGTTCCCGATTCCGTCCATCCGCAGATCAATCCCGCGCCGAACGCCCCGTTAGCGCCGCCCCCCGAGATGGCTAGATAGTCCGCACGGGGCATTGCCCCGCTTTGTCGTGCCGCGGCCAGGGCCTCCTGCTCCCGGTGAACCGATTGCACGAGCGACTGCATGAAGGCCGGATTCACCGCCGCCCCCCATGTCCGCACCTCAGGCCCCATTCCCGTCAGAACTGCCCGATCCTGCAACTCGAACGGCACCGCATGATCACGGCGAGGCGAAGCGCACCCCACTGCAACCACCGCAACGACGCACACGCACCTCGGAGTCGATAGTCGTCTCAACCAAACCATCTCACATCCCTTCATTTTCAGCGGCCCACGCAATCCCATCCTCTAAAGGCGTGATCTTGCATCTTAATGACGGTTTCGTCTAATTGCAGGTGGCGGACCTCACGGTGGGCGTACTTATAGCTAGCTCAGCATTTGCAGTTCATTGCTTCTGCGGCAGTGCGAGTGAGGTGAATCCGCCGCTCTGCAAGATGGCGTCGTACGCCGCGAATTTGTAGAGATCGCCCAGCGTGGGATAGTTGAAGCAGGCGCGGTTGAAGAGATCGGCGCCGCTCTGGCTGAGCATCGCCATGAGGCCGATGTGAATCAGCTCGGTGGCGTGTTCTCCGAGTACGTGAACCCCCAGTAGCCGCATGTCCTCACGGCGAAAAATCAGCTTCAGGATGCCCGACGAATCGCCCAGGATGCGCCCGCGCGGGTTATCCATATATCGGGCGCGACCCACGACGTAAGGCACGCCGCTTTCTTTCAGAGCCTCTTCCGTTTCGCCGACCATGCTGGTCTCGGGGATCGTGTAGATGCCGACGGGCAGGAGCGGAGCGGGTTCAGCCTTCGCAGTGACGCCCAGGGCGTGACAGACGGCAAAGCGAGCCTGCTCCATGCTCGTGGCGGCGAGCGCGGGCGCGCCGATGACGTCACCAGCCGCCAGAATGTGCGGGACGGCCGTGCGATATTGCGCATCGACGCTGATAACGCCGCGCTTTTTCGGGGTGATGCCCGCGGCGGAGAGATTCAAGTCGCCCGTATTGCTTGAGCGGCCGGCGCAGACCAATACCTCATCGCACGCAAGTGTCGTCCCACTTGAAAAAATGAGCACGAGGCCGCCAGGCTTTGAGACGTCGCAATGGGTGACGCGCTCTTTCCAACGGAAGCGAATCCCGCTGGAAATCATCGCCTGAGTTAATGCGGTGGAAATCTCGGCGTCCAGGCAGGGCAGCAACGTCTCGCGCCCATCGACGAGGTCGACCTCGACGCCGATCGCGTTAAAGGTGCAGGCGTATTCACTCCCGATCACGCCGGCGCCGACGACGGCCAACCGCCTGGGCAATGCCTTGAGTTTAAGCAACTCATCTGAATCGTGTACCCGATCGTCGTCGAAAGGGAATTCCGGCGGGCGGAAGGGTGTCGAGCCGGTGGCAATCAGAATGTGCTCGCCGCGCAGCACGGTCTCCGTCCCATACCGCGTCACGACGCGCACCGTGTGTGGATCGATGAAGCTCGCCGCCCCGTGCATCCTGTCGATGTGAAGCGTTCGCATGTTGGACTCGACGCGATGGCGCTCCCCGGCGGCCACGGCTTCAGAGTGGCGCATGAAATCGCCGACGGTGGCCTCGCGACGCATCGACAAGCCGACGCCAAAGAGTTTGCGCGAGCGCCAGCCCGAGAGGGCGAGCGCCGTTTCGCGCAGGGTTTTGCTCGGGATCGTGCCGGAGTTGATGCCGGCCCCGCCGATTTGAGCCTCTTTCTCAATCAACGCGACTCGACGGCCAAACAGGGCCGCCGTGTTCGCGCCACAGGTCCCCGCCGGCCCCCCGCCGATGACCACCAGATCGTAGAAAAGCGGCTCCACTGCGCCTCCCTCGTGAATTAATAGCGACGCCTCAACGGCCGAACGAGGAGTACCCGGTAGAACGCCAACGATGGCTCAAAGGATTCGCTCGCGTATTTCGCCCGGCGTCGATCTCGTCCAAGTGGTGCAGCAGGATTTTTTTGACTTCGTGAATCGCCGTCGGGTTGCGGGTGCAACCGTGATTTGAATGGATGACCTTCTCGGTGACCGCGCCGTCGATGTGGGAGCTTTCGTACGGAACGATTGAGTCTGATCCTCCGATTTGATCCGCACCTCGACTGTTCGCGATGATGGAGTGATATTTGACCCCCGGCGCGATCGGCAGGCGATCAAGCGCCGCGAGAACGGGATTCTCGGCGGACAGGCTTCCGACCGCGGTGGGCGGACGGCCGTCGGTTCCCGAAGTCATTGCGCCCGACAGCACCCTGTTCTCCGCCGCGAGACGGAGTTGGTCCGGGAGCTTCACCTCAGAGCTGAAAATCTTCGCAAACCACTTGTCGGCCAGGGCCGATCCGCGATGGGGCGTGGCCATGAACACCACGCGACTCACGAAGGGTAGCGACTCAAAGAAGAACATGGAGCGAACCAGGTCTCCGACCTCCGCCGGAAGTTCCAACGAATCATAAGGGCGAAGCGAGACCGCATTCCAAATCTCGTCGCCACTGTTCGCAACTTGAAGTTGTGTCACAAGTCCGCCCATGCTGTGACCCACGATGACCATTTGATTGAACGCCGGATCGGAACCATCGGGATCGAAAACTCGCTTCGCCTTTTGAAGCTCCTCGCGAAGGACCGACGCCGAGTAAAGCACCGGATTGCCGGTCGGATACATGAAATACCAGAACTGAAAGCGAGAGCGCAGCGACTCTTCCGTGATCAGATCGTTCAGCATCAGCACCCACGTGGCCGGCTTGCCCATGAGTCCATTGACGAACACAACCGGTATCTTTCCCTTCTGGTATGGGTGGACCATGAAAAGTCCGCGCCGCTCGCCCCAGGAGGGTGGATTCATGAATCCCTTGAATCCGGAGAGTTGCGGCGCGTGCTCCAACATGCTCGCGAGCGGCGTGGTAAAGTTGGCTTCGACAGGCACAACGCGGCCATCGATCTCGATCGATGCCTCCATCAACGGATCGAGAACCGACACGTCGATGCTTATTTCATGGCTTCGGTCCCGAACGGCCGCCGCGATGGAGCCATGAAACCGAGCACAAAACGTTGCGGCAAACGATTGCCCCGGTAAGTTTGGGAGAAAGCTATTAACCCCGGTTTGCATTCCCGGGGCCGGTTGCGACTGAACCGCGATGAGCGGCACCCCCAGGCCGTCCTGACGGCTCTGGTTGTCGAACCCCTTTACTTTGAATTGGTAGGCAGTCTCGATTCGATCATACGAAGCTGGCGGAAAGGGAAGCTTCCATGTGTATGCGGCGACCGTCACGGGGCCGATGAGCGAATCGAGCGTGGCCCCATCGTCCCAGTCGCGGCTGAGCAACGGTCGACTCGCGAGAATCTTTGACATGGCTCGATTGTGTAACTCTCGCGCCATCCAAAACCGTTGATCGAACGGACTGCAATCGCCCGGTAACTGGGAATCAAACAGAAATGCATAGGCGAAGATCGCTGATGTCAGGTCGTGGCGAGCTGCTTCCGGCGACGCAGACGGATTCCGCGAGCCTTCGAGGTAACAAAGTTCGGCCAGTGCGAATGCCGCGGGTCG